>JAJQAO010000018.1 GCA_021203775.1 Phascolarctobacterium sp. | reverse complement strand
ACATATAATTTTATTGCTCCGAAATATTTTCATCGCATCTACCATTTTTCATTACCAGCATGGTGCCTAGTAAAAACCACCAGGATTTAGTTACTGCGGAATGATCAATAATAACATCAAATACACCAAAGATAATAAACGCCAGCCAACTACCCCATATAATCAGGGAATATGGATCCTTTCTCCGTAACCATTCCCTAAAGTTTTTGATTAGTATATATAAACTCAAATATATAAACCCTAAAGCCCCTGGAATTCCCGTCTCCGTACAAATCTGAAGAACATTATTATGCGTATGGTTCAGATGGCGCTGTTTTATTTCCCGCAACTGATATTTCTCAAAATAATTCTTCTTGAACTGCCCTAATCCCACACCAGTAATAGGATGATCTTTAATCATATTCTTCGCCGAGCGCCATATCACTATTCTGTCCCGGTTAGATATATCCGTGGTAATATTCGTAATTGATTTTACCCGTTTCACAAACGCCGGCTGGGTTGCAAAAAATCCGCAAAGAATTGCCACAATCAATGCCGTTATCATAAGTGCTTTCCTGTTTTTAATCAAATACTTCCACATAACCAGGGGAAGTACTATCAATAAAGCCAGCCACAGTCCCCTGCTGCGTCCGGCCAGCATCCCAATAAATAAAAACGGCAGGACAATTTTTGCTACCAGTTTCATGCGGCTGCTGAATTCATCATCCAGAAGAATTATTACTACTGCCGGTACCAGAATACATAGCAGAGATGCCAGCTGCAATTGACTACCCCCAAAGCCCCATCCGCGGGCGTTAAGGGCTATTGCCTGATACAAAGCTACTGTGCAATCAACTGCCGTGACAGAAATAAATATCATCAGGACATTGTTTAGCAAGTTTCTGTCACGGATAAACATAGTCACCATAAAAAAAGGCAGTGGCCTATAAAACCACATTTCAGCAAAGTTTTTTATTCCCGTAAAAAAATTGCCGGCGAAACATAAAGATGGAAGTAGGGTTATGAAAAAAATAGCGAATGCTTTGTAATACCCCTTAAATCCGCCTTCTACAACAATTCCATTTCTGTTCTGATACAAAAGATACAAAAAAATTAAGATGGCTATGCCCCAAAAAACACTGCCCGCTGACATTGATAGCCGTTGGACACACAGCGCTATGCAGATAGCCCATGCCATTTTCTTTATTAAGTTGTCACAATTTTGCGTCATTATTAGCCTCTGTAACTCATTATTTTAAATACCGCAGCGGCTAATCCACTTAAATCCTAAAGCATGCGGCATAATATGTCAGCTATTTTTAATCTGACCAGCTGCCTGTTTATGGATTTGCCGTGCATATCTTTTGCAAGCTGCGGCATTTTAACATCCTTAAATTCCGTCATAGCAAGATACTTGTAATACTGATTATTAAAACCTTCATGTCTTTCAAATTCCCACGGTTTATATCGTCCGGCATAATGAATTATACGGATATTTTTTCTGGCTTCTATAGCTTTAGCCCTAAATTTGGAGTTTAAAAGAATCCTTTTCCAGAAAAGATAGAAAACTGGAGGAATAATATTCCATTTCAACGGTAGTCTTATCCAGTTATCCATAAAAATTTTATTTAAGGCATCCTGATCCAAGTGCGGGTATTGCTCTTCACGTATTAGGTCTAATGCCTCGTGCCCTGAATTATGTTTTTTCCACATATCCAGATTAATTACCAGTACACCGGAATTAAAATATGTGCCATCCTTTTTCATTCCGATAAAACTTTCTTTCTGCTTCCACAGCCTAGCTGAAGACATTATGCCATAGTCAGGTACAGCAGCTAAAGGAACCCCTTCAACATTCGTAGACCACAGTTCACTTATGTCGCCAAAAACCAACATATCCGAGTCTAAATATATTATTTTATGAACATCTTCCGGCATTATATCTGGAAGAGCAAGCCTGAAATAGGCTGTCCTGGTCAGTTTTCCCCTGACATAGAGTCCTTCAAAACGTTCGTCACTGGAAAGTTCATATACTGATATGGCGGCACCATAATTCCGCACCGTTCTAACAATTGCTTTCTTTTTAGCATCTTCTATATTGTCGCTCAGCAAAAAAAACCTTATTTTTTCTTTTTGAGCCGTATTGTATAAAAGTGAAGCCATTTCCACACATGCATGCTGTGCATAGTTATTGTCGGCAGCTATGGCTATATTTATACTTTCCATACTTAACCTTCCCCATTGACATTGACATTTACATCAGCATAAATATCTATATTATTATAACATATATACTCTAAAAGACCATACCTTATTCCAATATTTGACACTTTAACTATTTGATGCTTTAACAGGCCATCAATAAATGTTATAATATTTTTAATAAAAGGCATTCGAAGGTTGTATCTTATGTTTCTGAATATTTATCTGGCTGCATTTGTCTTTTTGTACATTGCAGCTTATTGCTTTTATGTGAAAATTTCTCATGGACTCGGCCATAAGGCAGAATATCTTCAGCTGCGCCGGTTCCTTCCGTGCACGGCCCTTGCCGTATTGCCGGCTGCCCTAGCAGGCATACCCCTTACCAGCGGTCTTTATATAAGCAGTCTGCTTGTCGGACTGGCATGGATTGTAACCTATCCTACATTATACTATTTTAGTAACCGTAAAATATCCAGTGACTTTGGTTTTCATCTGGATTTTGTTTTCGGTCTTTACTTAATTTCTTGGCTTACTTCGCTGAAAATTTTAGTCTTGACTTCTAATATAATACCCGTATTTTTTTTAACAGTCATTTCCCTAGTTGAATTTATTTTATTCTTTATTCCTTTTTCTCAATGGTGTTACTACTATACGTATGGTGCATGTATTGATATCAATGGAATAACACTAATCCAAGATACACATTACAATGAAATTATTGAATTTATAAGATCTTTTTCCAAAAAAACCATCTTTTTTGTGGTGTGTTCAGCAGGTATTATATTATTTTCAATACTGTTCTTGAATTTATCATCTCTTGAATTATTAATATCTCCATCAGATAATATTAGTTTATTGATTATAATAGCCACCTGTATTTTCCTGACCTTTTATTTATGGAAAAGGTATTTATGGAAAAACAACAGGGGCGTTTTTGTACGTACCGGCATTATTGAACTCTACCTCGATGTCAAAAAATATATGGAAAATTCCAAACTATACACAAAAAATATGGAAGAACGTATTAAAAAACTCTCTGTCACTCCGACAAAACCAGTTTTTGGCAAACCTTCCACCATTGTGCTTGTCATTGGGGAATCTGCGTCCCGTGATTACATGAGTGCCTTTGTAGATTATCCTTATGACAGTACCCCTTGGTTACACAGTAAAAAGAATGATGAGCACTTTATCCTGTTTCCCAATTCATATGCCAGTATAATTCACACCGTACCTGCCCTGGAAAGGGCTTTAACAGAATGCAATCAGTATAATGATAAGGAATTTTATGCATCTATTTCTATTATTGATATTGCAAGAAAAGCCGGCTATCAAACCTATTGGTACAGCAACCAGGGACATCTTGGCAGTGCTGATACGCCTGTAACTTTACTGGCTGAAACCTCTGATACTGCAAAATGGACAAAGCAAAGACTGAATACTGTCCAATATGATGGATCTTTGTTAGAATATATAAAAGAAGTCAACCCCCAGGAAAACAATTTCGTGATTATTCACTTAAAAGGCAGTCATTTTAATTTTATCAACAGATATCCAAGGGAGTTCACCAAGTGGGGTAAACCTGGCAAATACGACCTTATTTTAAATTATCTTAATTCCCTAGCCTATACCGATCACGTTATTGAGAAAATTTATAATTATGCAACTGAAAAATTAAATCTTCAGGCCCTCTTATATTTTTCAGACCACGCCACACGCCCTGACAAACGCCGTTCACCAAATTTCGATGGTTTTGCCACAGTCCGAATACCTATGTTTGCTTGTTTTTCAGATGAGTACATAGAAAAAAACAAATCAGTGTATGAAACACTGAAATTGCATAAAGATTATTATTTTACAAATGATCTGGTCTACGAATTGCTCTGCAGCATTTTTGGCATAAGTTCCAACCATTTTGATGAGACAAACAGTCTTGCTTCGCCTAAATATCGTTATACACGGGAAATGCTGAAGACAAATCTCGGCAAATTATCCATTAAAGACGATACCACTAGTAACTAATCCCATTGGATCAATTTATGGTATTATTTAAACATGATAATTAAAAGGAGATTTTTATGTCCTGCACTGTTTATGTATTGGCATTTGCTTGCCTTTATCTTTTGTCCTATTATTTCCATATAAAAATTTCCTGTAATATTGGACGCAAAAGAGAATATATACAGTTGCGTCGTTTTTTCCCATGTTCCCTTTCTGCTGTAATCCCCGCCGCACTGGTATCTCTTTCTCTTGCCAGCGGTTTCTATATAAGCAGCCTGATTGTTGGCCTAGCATGGATTGTGACCTTCCCAGGATTATATTATGTAACCAACCACAAAGTATCTTCTGATTTTGGTTTCCGTTTTGATACTGCATTTGGGCTCTATATCATAGGCTGGCTAACCTCCCTGAAAATTTTTGTTTTAGCTCTTAATGTGATGCCGATACTGTTCTTGACCATTATTTCCTTTATTGAATTTATCCTGCTTCTTATTCCTTTTCTCCAATGCTGCTATTACTACCTCTACGGTACTTGCATCGATAGCAATGGCATGGAACTTATACTAGACACTCATCACAATGAAATTATTGAATTTGTAAAATCATTACCTTTAAAATTTTTACTTGTGACTACGTTGGTAGTAGTACTGATATTTATTTTCCCACTAACTCTTAACCTATCATCCAGCCCCTTACCGGGAACTCCTGATAGTAAAACCCTGTTTATAATACTGCTAATCTTTATTTCGGTATCAGCTTATATATGGCAAATAGGAAGTGGGGCTTTTGCCCGCACCGGTATTATTCAACTGTATCTTGATATTAAAAAATATGCTGAAACTTCAAAACTCTACACAAAAAACATGAAGGAGCGGATCAGTAATCTGGCTGTATCTCCTCCTATGCCAGTTTTTAATAACCCTTCCACCATTGTACTTATTATCGGCGAATCAGCATCACGTGACTATATGAGCGCATTTGGTTTTTGCCAGTATGACAGCACCCCCTGGTTACACAGTAAAAAGAATGATGCGCACTTTATTCTGTTTCCTAATTCATATTCCTGCATGGCCCACACCGTACCTGCCGTGGAAAGAGCCTTAACAGAATTCAATCAGTATAATGATAAGGAATTTTATACATCTATTTCTATTATTGATATTGCAAGAAAAGCCGGCTATAAAACCTATTGGTTCAGTAATCAGGGATATCTAAGTTCTTCAGACACACCTGTGACTCTGATAGCAGATACAGCTGATACTGCCAAATGGACCAAGCAAACCCTGAACACTATCCAATATGATGAATCACTACTGGAATATCTTAAAGAAATTAGTCCAAGAGAAAACAATTTCGTGATTATCCACTTAAAAGGTAGCCATTTTAATTTTATCAACAGATATCCAAGGGAGTTCACCAAATGGGGTGAACCTGGCAAATACGACCTTATTTTAAATTATCTTAATTCCCTAGCCTATACCGATCACGTTATTGAGGAAATTTACAATTATGCAACTGAAAAACTAAATCTTCAGGCCCTCTTATATTTTTCAGACCACGCCACACGTCCTGACAAACGCCGCTCGCCAAATTTCGATGGTTTTAGCAGTGTGCGTATACCCATGTTTACTTGTTTTTCTGATGAATACATAGGAAAAAATAAATCAGTGTATGAAACACTGAAATTGCATAAAGATTATTATTTTACAAATGATTTGATCTACGAATTGCTCTGCAGCATTTTCGGCATAAGTTCCAACCATTTTGATGAGACAAACAGTCTTGCTTCCCCCAAATACAAATACACCAAGGAAACACTACTGACGAACCTTGGCAAAACATCCCTTAGGGATGACAATAATTAGTGGAAGCGAGCAATAAGCCTGCGGATTATATTTACATCAAATCCTTTGGTCTGCAGAAAGCCGAAAAAATATGCACGTTCCAAGCGGGTTTTAAATCCCTGAAGTCCGTTACCGTCATCAACAATATTAATACGGTACATCTCCATCGGCGCCGCCTTATAGGTTGCTGCCGTATTTACCCCAACATTACCGGTCACAGCACGATAAAAGCCGTATCTTTCGGCCTCGCTGATGACCGTTTTATTATATCCGCCGTTGGGATAAGATAAACTCCGCACTATATAGCGGTCATAGTCAACTTTCAGGTTAAATCTCGCAGTTGCAAGTTCCCATGGCAGGTAATGTTCCTCAATAAGATCCAGAGGCGCATGACTCGTGGTATGGGACCCAAGTTCCATCCCCGCAGCCATCAGCGTCTTTATTTCTTTCTGGTCCATATGCAGCCAGTCTCCTATGTCCTTATTGACAACAAAAAACGTCGCTTTGGCCCCATATTTCTCCAGGATTGGCAGGACAACGCTGTAATTATCCTTATATCCGTCATCAAATGTCAACGCTGCATATTTATCCACGTCGGCATTTGTCTGCAGGCGCTCTGCCAGCTGCTCAACAGTAATCAGCCTGTAGCCCTGATCCTTTAAATATTCCATCTGCTCTTTAAAGAGCTGTTCCGGTACAAGCATTCCCTTCGGCCACTTAAAATCTCCACCGGGCGGCTCGACAGCATGATACATAAATATAGGTGCCGCCGTCTTTTTAAATGCAGCATACTCTTCCTGCAGTCTCTGGCCGTTTAAATACCAGTAAATTGCCGCACCTAAAAACAACGCCAGCACCAACAAACCAAAACCTTTTAGTATTTTTTTGATCATGCCTGTCCCGACTCCGTTTCAAGACCCAGCTTTTCAGCTAGGGTCTGTAATTTCCTTAAGCGGTGGTTAAGGCCCGATTTACCTATTCCTTCTGAATATTCCACCAGTTCATTCAAAGAAGCTTCCGGATATTCGAGGCGCAGGCGGGCTGTATCCTGAAGAATTTGAGACAATTTCTCTAAACCCAAATGCTCATCCAGATATTTTATGCATGCAACCTGCTTCACCGCAGCTTTTATTACCTTATTCAAATTGGCCGTTTCACAGTTTACCAAACGATTGACGTTATTGCGCATTTCCTTTAAAATACGTACATTTTCAAATTCCATCATAGACGCATGTGCCCCTATGACATTTAAAAATCTTACTATGTGATCGCTATCTTTTAAATAGACAATATAATCCTTTTTCCGCTCGGTAAGTTTTGCTTTAAGGGAAAAGGTGTTCATATTCTTTACAATGCACTGGGCAAAGGATTCATTGTCCGTCACCATTTCCATGTGATAATCCCCCGAAGGTCGCGTTATACTGCCTCCGCCTAAAAAGGCACCGCGCAGAAAAGCACGCTTGCAGCAGTGCCTGCTCAGAAGCGGATTTTTTATATCGCTTTCAACAGATAAGAGCTGCATCTCCGCCATCGCCCTGTTCACTTTATCATCCGGCAGAACCTGCACCTGATAGCGATTATTTTTTCTCAGGCGCCTGGATCTTGAAACAACCACTTCTGTCTTTACCTGGTAATAATTTTTCAGAAACTGCAGCACCCTCCGTGCAAGTGCGGCATTTGCCGTGGAAAAGTTGATCCCGACGTCGCTGCCCCTTATGACAATTGCCCCGCTCATGCGCAGGAGTCCGAGCAGTTCTGCTTTATCACAACACGGTTTATTGCTTTCCAGCCTTGCCAGCTCGTTTTTTACATCACTGGAAAAAGACAACTAGTTTCCTCCTCGCCAATAACCCAAATATCACGCGCTTTTATTATCTTTCCTCAATGTGCGCATGCCTTCACGCATAAAGAAATAGTCAAAAAACTGCATGCCACGCCCGAAGAGACGCAATCTATAAATAAGCGTAATTAGAATCCTTGACAGTTTTGCCGGATCGTGGCGCACAAGATCATTTTTGCTTACAAGTCTTGCAGGAATTACCGTAATGCCCAGATTGCGTATTTTCCCCGCATCAGGCGTTACAGGCATTGAGCCTTCTTCACTATACGGTTTAAGCTGCTCCACGCTTATTTCCTGATCATTAACTATTACATAATCCAAAAACTGTGTGCCCACATAATCCAGCAGTGTCCTTACATGTTCATAGGCTCCAAAACCGTCTGTTTCCCCAGGCTGCGTCATGATATTGCAGATATAAATTTTAGTAGCTTTTGATTCAATAATGGCTTCGCGGATACCTTTAATTAAGATATTTGGAATGACACTGGTAAAGAGGCTTCCGGGTCCCAAAATGAGCACATCGGCTTCCTTAATCGCCTCTACTGCTTCTTTCGCTGCCGGTACATCACTTGGAACAATACCCATTCCCTTAATGCGTTTATGCACCCTGGGAATTTCCGATTCACCACAAACCACGCTGCCATCGTACATCTCTGCCTCCAGCTGGATATCGGCCAAAGTGGACGGAACTACCCTGCCGCGTACTTTTAAAATCTGGCTGGTGGCATTAAGTCCTTCTTCCATGCCGCCTTCTGCTTCGGCCATGGCGGCTATAAACAGGTTTCCAAAGCAATGTCCTGCAAGTGGCGAGTCTCCCTTAAAACGGTACTGCATAAGGCGTTCCATCAAAGGTTCCCTGTCTGCCAGGGCAGTAAGGCAGTTGCGCAGATCCCCAGGCGGGATTATTCCCAATTCCTGACGCAAACGGCCAGAGGAACCTCCGTCATCTGCAGATGTAACAACAGCCGTACAATTATTCGTTATATATTTCATGCCGCGCAGCAATGTAGATAATCCCGTTCCTCCGCCAATAACGGTAATTGCAGGACCGTGGGTAAGCTTGCGCTCCACAAAAATAGTTTCCATTAAAGAGCCGTTTTTGTCAGGAATTACTGATGATACAACGGATGCCACAATCCTTCTAGTACCATAAATCATAAAGGCCACGCCTAAAAGCATAAGCACCACGCCGACAGCCATGATAAGACCGTTAGAATACTGCCCTGTAGTTATGTATGTCATCTTAAAGAGCAGCTCCTCCAGCGCCCCCATAATTCTATAGTTAAAAAAGACAGCCAGCCCAATAGCACATAACAAAACACCTGCTGCAAATAAAAACAGCCATCGTTTTAAATTAATGCCAGGACAAAACCAGCTAATCCAGCCCATAATAACCTCCGCTATTTATCCTTTTCAATATCCCTGTGGGTAACTTTTACGTTATAGCCCTGGATACGCAGATATTCATACAGTCTGTTTGCAACGAACACACTGCGATGGCGTCCTCCTGTGCACCCGATACTTATTACCAATTGGCTTTTACCTTCATGTACATATTGAGGTAGCAAAAAATCAAGCATCTGCTCTTCAAGTCTCAAATACTGCATGGTCTGAGAATAGCGGCAGATAAAATTAACAACTTCCGCACTGTTACCCGTAAGATGCCGCAACTCTTCCACATAAAAAGGATTCGGCAGAAACCTTACATCAAGAACCAGGTCACTGTCCATTGGCAGCCCATATTTATAGCCAAAGGAACGTATAACTATACCCATACGCTCTTTTGCCGTATTGTTACTGAATATTTCAATAATTTTTGTACGCAACTCAGAGGTGGTAAACCCACTAGTATCTATGACCTGATTTGCCTTTTCCTTTATCGGCTCAAGAAGATGCCTTTCATTTGCTATGTTCTTAAGCAGCGAATTCTGCTCCCCCAGCGGATGGCGACGGCGTGTTTCCTTGTACCTCCGTACCAATGTTTCATCTGACGCATCCAGAAACAAAATTTCATAATTCTGCCCCGATGCGTCTATTTCATCAAGAACCTTAAGCAGTTGCTCAAAAAATACGCCCCCGCGGGCATCAACAACCAAAGCCACCTTCTCTTCAGATGTTTGGCGGCACAGTTCGGAAAATTTAGGTATTAAGGCCGCAGGCAAGTTATCTATACAAAAAAAGTTCAGGTCTTCCAGCGTCCTTATGGCCTGAGTTTTCCCAGCCCCGGACATCCCAGTTATTATTAGAAAATGAGACTGCACCCGCTTCACTCCTTTTATAAATTGCTAATTTCCATTATAACATATTTATTATTATTTTTTCTTGCCCATTTTACTTTATGCAAATAAAGGAGCGTAAATTATCAGCATACCTGAAAATTCCCGCTCTTTACTCTTTTCGTATTTCTCAATTTAGGCCAGTTCAGGTAATGCCCGGGGCCTCTTCAAGTCGGTAAGCATCCTGATATCTTTTTCCGTGCCCTGCCCTGCCGTAGTAAGGTATCCCCCTATCAATATCCCATTAGCACCGCCGGCTAAAGCCATGGCCTGCAGATCACGCAAATTGACCTCACGGCCGCCGGCAGTTCTTATTTGGGCAGATGGCATAATAAACCTGAAAACGGCAAAACTTTTCAGAATATCAAGGGGAGAAGGTGGGCAGTTTCCTTCAAAGGGTGTACCGGGTATCGGTGTTAAGATGTTTATGGGAACCGAATCAATTCCAAGCTCTTTTAATGTGAAAGCCATTTCCACTCGCTGTTCTGGTGTCTCCCCCAACCCTAAAATTCCCCCGCTGCATACCCTGAGACCTGCGGCCTGGGCATTTTTTATGGTTATAAATTTATCCTCATATGTGTGGGTTGTACAAATCTTTTTAAAATGGCTTCCTGCCGTCTCCAGATTGGAATGATATCTGGTAACACCCGCCGTCTTTAAATCCTTTGCTTGCTCAAGTGTCAGGATGCCAAGAGATGCGCATACCTCTATCTTAAGTTCCGTCTTAATCATTTTTAAAATGCGACAAATGCTTTTAAAATCATCTGCTTTGCTCTGCCCTTTGCCGCTGGTAACTACGGAAAACCTTACTGCTCCTGCTTCTTTTGCTTTTTTTGCCGCAGTGAATATTTCATCTTCTTGCAGCAGGGCATATTCTTTTATTCCCGTATGGTAATGGGAAGACTGAGCACAGAATTTGCAGTTCTCACTGCATTTGCCGCTACGTCCGTTTACTATGGCACAGCAATCCACTGTATTCCCTGCAAATTTCTGCCTTATTTTATCCGCCATCGCCAAAATCAGCATTGTATCGTCATCTTCAGTGTTAATTAAAAATTCAGCTTCATCCCGACTGATTTCATTTCCTGCCAGAACTTTCTCCGCCAGCGCAATTATCTTCTGCAATTTCATCGCTCCATAGTAAACTTTATTTTGATGCTCGATTAACTGTTTTAATTATATGTACAAAACTTTCTATAGTCAACCTTTTTTTATTTTAAGGTTTACCTATTTTAACAAAAAATACCCTGCCTAAAATGGCAGGGTAAGTTTTAATGGTAGCGCTAACGGGAATCGAACCCGTGATTTCGCCTTGAGAGGGCGACGTCTTAACCGCTTGACCATAGCGCCTTTAAAAAATGGCTCCGGGACTAGGACTCGAACCCAGACTAAATGATCCAGAGTCACTTGTGCTACCATTACACTATCCCGGAGTAAGAGTGTTCCGCAGAACACTATGAATTATAACCTACCTTTAGCCGTTTGGCAAGTATTTTTTTCCTTGAACGAAACCATCTTAACCGAGCCTTTCATGCAGTCTATTCAATTAAAACCATACCATAAACTTTCAGTTCACTTATCGGCCCAGTTATAGTCTTCATTGGAAAACCATTGTCATTTGCCAAAGCAAACACATCTATACCGCAGGCTTCCAGAGATGGCCTTGCCTTAGTTGGATTTACGCATTTGACCAAATTGCATTTTTCGCATAAAGTGCAGCGGCCTGCCTTTAAAGCAAAAGACCGGTAATGATTCTGGAAAAAAGCTTCCCTCTCCACCGTAAGAAGAATATCCAGTAGGTCCTTCCCCATTCTGGAATCGATCTTCTTATAATTTTTGAAATCCTCTTCAGATAAGGCAACTGTATATTCAATTAAAATTCCCCAGGCATATTCTGAAAGGAACTGCTGCATTGCAGCATAGTCAGGCGTATAGGGAGGACAGCACAATGTGGCACCGTAATTCGGACAGCCGTACTGGCATTTCATCCTTGTCCAGGCTCCGGTTCTTATTTTTGCCACTTCCACAATCTTTGCGGCGCTAGCACCTGCTCCCGTAGCCTTGGAAGACAATATATCCAGATCCCTTTCAAGATTTTTATCCATTTTACAGCCCCTTTTCAAGAGTGAATGTATCCAGGGTATCCGCTATTTTCTTTGTCAGGCTTTCCGGCAGTCCTTCGATATTGACGTTTAAGAAGCCGCGCACAATAGTTGATGTAGCTTCCTCCTCATCCAAGCCTCGCGCCATTAAATACTCTATTTCCTCAGGCGCGATACGCCCTACAGCAGCTTCATGGCTCAACTCTGCATTACCAGTAAAAGCATCCAGTTGAGGGATGGCCGAAATATATCCGTCGTTTGACAACATGAGCCCATGGCATTCAAGATGAGCCCTTACTCCTTCAGCCTGACCTATCATGGTCCCTCGGTTCACTACTTCGCCGCCTGTTGAAATAGTCCTTGCCACAATTTCAGCCCTTGTTCCGGGCACTTCCAGTATTGCCTTGCCACCGATATCAAGATGTGAACCTTTTGGTGCCACCAAAATAGAATTAAGCCGCGCCACAGCTCCCTTTCCCACCAGGCGAGTTACGGGATTCATCTGTACGTCTTTTACCTTTTCCATACATACGTAGTTTGAAATAAACTGACCGCCTTCCTCTATTATTGATACTGTACGTGGACGCACTGCAACATTCTCTCCCCAACTGTGGATCATGGTAAACGTAAGTTTTGCGTTTTTGCCTACGAAAAATTCGCTTATTCCAAGGTGAACAGCCTTATCCACTTCAGGATCGCTGGCACATCCGGAAATAATGTTGAGTTCCGCCTCATCTTCAATAATGACCACGTTGTGCACACGCTGGAGCTGCTGCTCGTGACTTATGAAAATACAGGCCTGCAGGGGATATTTTATTTTTTCTCCCGCTTTCACGCGGATAAAATATCCATTTTCCTCTTCCAGGGCCGTAATAGCAGTATATTTATCCGTATCTGCAGATACAGCTTTCCACCAGTATTTTTCCACCAGTTCAGGGTATTTCTGTGCTGCGATGCCCGTATTCATGAGTTCCAGCGGTGTCTGTGGTTTTACTTTCTGCACCAAGGCTGTATTGTCAGCCTGAATGAAACTGCCGCTTCTGTTTTCCGCATCAAGCTCAATGCCCACATGCTCCATGCGTGCCTTGCCCGCAGCAGATATCTCTTCCGCGCTTTGCACATGGACGTCGTCATTATCGTCAAATTTGGACAAATCTATATCATTTCCCAGAGCGGCTTTTTTCTCCAGAGCCGCCTTTAATTTTTCCTTATCACTCATTATTGTGCCCTCCTGCAACTGCCGTTTACACAGTCTTCATAGCCAGACCGGCTAATACAGTTAAGTACTTCCAATGGATCCCCGCCTGGGCATGTCATCGTTCCCCTATATAGAATATGGGCATGGGATGCTGGGATATATTTTAGAATATGTCCCAGATGGGTAATAATAAGTCCACTGCGCTTCGACGCCGCCAAGGGATTTTGGTCATCGGGACTGCAACATGGCCTGTCGCAGCCTATTCCGCTGCAGGTTCCGCTCTGCAGGATGTAGTTAGCCGCCCTGCCTACCAAAGCTATGTTTTCCACATCAACGCCGGATTCCGGTTCATCCAAAAGCAAAAGATCCGGCTTCTGCGCCATCAGCTGCAGCAGCTCACTGCGCTTCAATTCACCGCCGCTGAATCCTTCGTTTACACTACGATCCAAAAATCCGGAAAGGCCCATCCATCCTGCCATGTCTTCAATCTCATTTTCCGAAGCACCGCAGATGCCAAGCATCTGACGCAGACTTAACCCTCTAATTGTCGGCGGCCGCTGAATCATTACCCCAAGACCTAGCCTTGCGCGTTCATAGCAAGGAATATGCGTAATATCCTGTCCTTTAAAGATGATTTTTCCTTCCAGAACCTCATAACGTTCAAAACCCATGACGGTTCCAATAAGGGTTGATTTGCCAATGCCGTTTGGCCCGAAGAGTACATGCACTTCGCCCGGTGCGATATGCAGGTCAATATTTTTAAGAATCTGTTTATCGCCTATGGCCACAGATAAATTTTCAATATGCAGCACTTTATTTTCTCCTTTTTCTATTTGTTGTAGTAATATATTATATCACAAGAAAGCCGCTAAAACTTCTTTTATTATACTTCAGGATGCAAGAATAATAATACAATAATAATCCATAGTTATGTCAAAATTGCTCCGCATGTGCTAAAATAAGGTTTAAGAGACTTTCAGGAGGCATACATGCACCAATATTTATTTTTTGTCGGTGATTTCCCAATCCGCATGTACGGACTGGTACTTTGCGCATCAATATTTCTTGCTACCGGCACCGCCTACTTTCTTGCCAAACAGGACGGACGCTGGCATCAGCATGTAATAGATATAGGAATCTATGGCGGCTTTGCTGGGCTTATTGGCGGCAGACTGTGGGATGTTTTCTTTTTTGACTGGGATTACTACAGTCAGCATCTTTCAGAAATACCCTTTGTCTGGCAGGGCGGTATGGCTGTCCAGGGCGGAATTATTTTCGGTGTAGTTGCCGGCATAATTTATTGCAAACTTCATGATATTGACTGGGTGGAATTCGGCGACATTGTCTGCCCATCGATTCTAATAGGCCAGGCCATCGGACGTATCGCTAATCTTTTAAATGGTGATGCTTTTGGCGCACCGACGGGCGGTAATTTTGGTATCATCTATCCTGAAGGGACCCTCGCCTATAAAACATATGGTGCCGTACCCATCTGGCCTGCGGAGGTATTTGAAGGACAGCTTGATGTTATTCTTTTTGTATTGCTTCTTATTTTCCGCTGCACAAAGCATGCCAGAGGGCAAGTACTCTGCCTTTATGCCATGCTCTATTCTGCACTGCGCTTTGGACTTGAATTTCTGCGCGGTGACTATACAGAACCCTTCCTTTTCGGACTTACATCAGCCCAGTCAAGCAGTCTGATCTTTTTTATCATTGCCTTTATACTTTTCATTTACTGCGGAACTGCAACTAAAAAAATACCTGCTAAAAATGCTGCCAGTCCACGTAAAAAGTAGCTTTCATTTCATATTGACAAAGAAAATAATCTTAGCTATAATGTCATTGTCGCTTAAATAAGCGGCTGACGACTCCGTAGCTCAGTTGGATAGAGCGTTTGACTACGAATCAAAAGGTCGCAGGTTCGAATCCTGCCGGGGCCACCAAAAATAAAGGCTTTCAGAATTTTTCTGAAAGCCTTCTTTTTTGCATTATACGCCGTGTTTTTATTTTCCCCTTATTCCACGTTCTTCACCTTTTACAAGATCTAGCATCTCTGTAGCAGAAAGGGTAAATGTTTCTTTTACAGTATACAATTCCCCCCTGCCGCGGCAATCGGCAAAGAGTGCCACATCCACGTCAGGCATTGCAGAAAGTGCTTCCTCAATATTCCCTCCGTTTCTTGCATAAGCTTCAAAACGCAAAACCATGGTCTTCCCAGTTCCTGCAGGAACCAGCACTGCCTCAAAATAATCGTCCCCCCGCAGTGCGTCTTTTAAATTCACCTTACCACGCAGCAAAACTCCGTCATATTGTTCTTCCGGAAGATAAATACGCAGATAGGCATCTAAAATTGTCCCTTCCTGCGTCCCGCTGTTGACATAGGGAATATCCAGCGAGAAATCAATGCGGTCTTCTTTTTCCGTATTTTTTTCTGCTTTCGTTCTCTCCGCAGTTTTAAGCTCTATTTTGGCATCTCCTTGTCTTGCAATATAAACAGCAACAACAAGAACTCCTAAAATAATAAGTCCTAAAATAAGCTTAATGAGAAAAAGAATCATGCAGTTTCCCCCTAGTTCTCATAATAATCCTTAATAATGCAGATGGGTGTTTTCTCACTGCCATTGCCAAAGGGATTGTCAATTAAAATTTCTGCAACCTTATCTGGATTGACGCCTTTTGAAACCCCGAGAACGGCAGAGCGTTTCAAATCATTTACATCGGCTACTGCTGCCCCGTAGCAGCCGCAGGCCTTTACTATTTTTTCCGCTACCAGGTCCGGATTGTCAGGCCCGTAAACAATGTGCTTATCATACGGCGGCATTGTACCCGTAACATCATCTATAAGTCTCGCCTGCTTCCCGGCCATCCGGTAAAATGTGCCGCTTTTACCTGCGCATTTAGCGATAAAGCCGCAAATCACTGCAAAAAGAACCCTGGATCCTCCTTCAGCATCAATGAGTGCCTGCATACTATACCAGTTGCTTATGCTGCCCTTTGAGGGGAAAAGCCTGCAAAGTACTTTTGCCAGGAAACCTGGATTAAATTCTTCGCAGCGCATGGCTCTTCCCTGGGTAATCGCAACGACACTTTCTGCAACGCAGACAACGTCCCTGTTTTCTATCTGACTGGCGCCAAATTCCAAAATGGCATCACAGATATCGTCATGATGGGTCAGGATTCTCGTAGGTACAGGTACAATAGTATATTTTTTCATCCCTTTTGCTCCTCGTATCCCTGCTCTTTATCATAGGCCTGTTTTATTTTATCAAACCATTTTGCCGGCAGGCGGATTATATGTCCTTTCATGTCCGTGAAAACATTCCTTGTCCGCCCTTCCACGGCAACAGCTCCATCACGCAGGCGGATTACTTTATAAACAAATTCCATTTTTGCTTTATTCAAACCGCACATTGCGGTCTGCACCTCAACTTCATCGTCAAAAAAACATGAATTCTTGTACTGCAACTCCACATCAGTTATGGGAAATACAATCCCGTTATCCATAAGCTCGCTTAATGTAACGCCACAGGCACGCAGATATTCCACCCTGCCAATTTCCAGCCAATGTAGGTAATTAGCATGGTGCACCACGCCCATCATATCCGTTTCCACAAAACGCACTTTTTCTCTAATGGCAATCATTGCATGCTCCTTAAAATACATAAGTTTTTTTTATTATAACATTTTTAGCGATATTTGGCATCAAAACATGCTTCCCACTCATTTTTTACGATGGAATACAAAAGTAAAAACAGCTCTTCCCCCGTAAAAGAGAAGAGCTTAACAGCTTTGGTACGCCCGAGTGGAATCGAACCACCGCACATGGCTCCGGAGGCCAATGCTCTATCCACTGAGCTACGGGCGCATATTGCAATATCTGCATTATAGCACATTTGGCTCTTTTGTACAATGCAGACACTATTATCACGAAGGATAATAGTTTAAGAGCTGCAACACTAAATTCACTTTACAAAATTAAAGGATTTTACGCCGTATTTTATGCTATAATTACCTCTGTATTGCAGGAAATTTACCTGCCCCTTATTTCACTAGGAGGCATTTATGAGCGAAAGATTAAAGTTTGCAATAGTGCTCGGCAGTCTTGCCGCAGTGCCGCCTATCTGCACAGAAATGTATGTTGCAGCTTTTCCAATTATCGGGGAAACCTTTAACGTATCTGCAACAGATGTGCAGCTTAGCCTTACTTCCTCTCTTCTCGGCATTGCCACAGGACAGATATTCATTGGCCCCTTAAGCGATATCCATGGGCGAAAAAAACCTCTGCTCCTGTCCCTTCTTATTTTTATTATTGCCAGTTTCTGCTGCGCAATTGCTGCTAGCATGCCCCAGTTTATTCTCTTGCGCTTCATACAAGGACTTGCCGGCAGCGGCGGTGTTGTCCTGTCCCGTTCCATTGCTTATGATAAATATAAAGGACCTTCTTTAACCAGTTTCATTGCCCTGCTGATGATTATTAACGGCATTGCTCCTATTTTAAGTCCCGTACTTGGCGGACAGATTATTAACCTTTTCAGCTGGCGGGCTGTATTCCGTTTCCTGACTCTGTGCGGAATAGCTCTTTTTGCGGCTTCGCTTAAAATACTTCCGGAAACCCTTGAAGAAAAGGACCGGATGAAAGCCAACTGGGAACGGGTAATTGTCTCTTTTCTCATACTTTTCAGAAACAAGTCCTACCTTGCCTGTATGGTCATCCACTGTCTTATCCTTGGGGGCATGTTCGCCTACGTATCAGCTTCCACTTTCATTTTGCAGGTCGTATACGATTTTTCTCCAGTGGAATTTAGTCTCTGCTTCGCACTTAACGGCCTTGGCTCTATAATTGTCACAAAATTCTCTGCTAACATGATTATGCTCTATAATGAACAAACCCAGCTGAAGGTGATAACGAGAGTATTTACGTTTATCGGAATTGCCCTTCTTGGTATATCGCTGTTTAATATTCACATCCTCCCGTTGCTTCTGGTACTACTCTTCATGATCAGCAGTTGCATAGGCGCCGGTCAGTGCAACGCTTTTTCACTTGCAATGCACCACATAAAGGGCAATGCCGGCAGCGCTTCAGGTCTTCTTGGCATTACATCTTTTTTAATGGGAGCCATACTTAGCCCTCTTGTGAGCCTGGCAGGCGAAACGTCCCTTTTCCCTCTTGCCCTCATCATTTTCCTCTGCGGAACTATATCAATGTTTTCCTTAAGCACCCTTTCCGTATCTCACCACTGATCTATGATAATTTCGTAATTTTTTCTGCTCACATCTTGACTTATGGCGGGCTCCAGATTATATAATAAATCTAGTGAAATATTAAGGAGCATGCCTTATGCGAACTATATGGTATTTTATCGGTATTATTG
>JAJQAO010000021.1 GCA_021203775.1 Phascolarctobacterium sp. | reverse complement strand
TTCGGCGGCTTTTATAGTATATCTCCTTCTTTGAGGGATTGTCAACTACTTTTTTATGTTTTTTTATATTTTTTATAACATTTTTTACACTTTTGCAGAATTCAACATTTCATGCATATCCTCCTAATATATTTAATGGCATGCTTATACCTTATTACTGCTATTCATTTTATTTATGCTTTATTCCCATATTGTTATTTTCTTCCTAATCATCCAACATAGCAGGCCGAACTAGTTTCAATCTATATTTCAGGTCAGTTATTTGAATCATCCTAGCACAAACAACCAACTCTAATAATTATGATAAAAATGACAAAATTACATAGGAATGCTATAATATTTAAATAACTAACTTCTAATTGCTAAAGTCACTCCAATATAAAATAAGAGGTCAATATGTTGGCGATTATTAAATTTATACTTGTTCTCATTACTTCGGTAGTCGTGATGGGCGCTTCAGTATTATATGGCTTCTCGGGCTTTTTTACTCCCGACAATATGGATGAAATGCTGATTCCGGACGCAGCTTCTCAGTTCTACGACCGTAACGGCAACGTCATCTATACCACTATGTCAGAAGAGCGCCGTCTCCCAATCCCTTTGGATCAAATCCCAAAATATACCCAGCAGGCATTTATTGCTATCGAAGACAATCGTTTCTATGAACATGGAGGTATTGATTACCGCGGAACTTTGCGTGCACTGGTATCCACTCTTAGCGGGCAGGAAGTCCAAGGCGGCAGTACCATTACGCAGCAGCTTGCAAAAAATGCCTTCCTTACACAGGAACGTAGTATCGGCCGTAAGATTAAGGAAGCTTTTATCGCCCGAGATCTGGAAGAAAAATATACTAAGGATGAAATTATTGCCATGTACCTTAACCGTATTTATTTCGGTCAGGGCGCCTATGGTATAGAAAGTGCTTCCATGTATTATTTCGATAAACATGCCAAAGACCTTACTCTTGCGGAATCGGCAACTTTAGCGGCCATACCGAAAAGTCCAAATTATTACAATCCTTTTGAAAATCCCAAAGAAAGTAAAGAGCGCCAGGAACTAGTACTTGATCAAATGGCTAAATATGGCTTTATAAGTGAAGCTGATGCTGATAAAGCCAAAGCCGAAAAGCTGGCCTATTCAAAATCAAGTAGCCAGAATAGCAGTCCCCTCTCTTATTTCTTTGACACAATTATCCAAAAAGTAATTGATGAACTAGGGGCTGACGCCCTTTACAAAGGCGGATTAAAAATCTATACATCCATCGACATGGACATGCAAAAGGCTGCAGAAGCATGCCTCCAGTATCTGCCAGATTATTATACTGACAGTGAGGGCCTTACGCAACCTCAAATGGCCTTGGTAGCAGTAGACCCCCATACGGGATTTATCAGGGCAATGATTGGTGGGCGCGGACAGGATAAATTCAACCGTGCCACCATGGCAGTACGCCAACCAGGATCTTCTTTTAAACCTTTTGTTTATTTGACCGCAATGCAAAACGGTTTAACTCCTGCCAGCATAGTTGAAGACAAAGAGGAAGAATTCGCACCCGGCTGGAAACCACAGAATTCAGACCGCAGATGGCACGGCAAAGTCAGTTTGCGCACGGCTTTAGCCTATTCCATAAATGTGCCTGCCATAAAAGTTGCCCGTGAAGCAGGCGTTGATAATATAGTCGACCTCGCTGAAAAAATGGGAATTTCCACTCTTGTAAGCTCAGGTAAATATTCAGATGCCAACCTGGCAATGGCTTTGGGCGGTTTAAGCAAAGGAGTAAACCCAGTTGAAATGGCCGCCGCCTATGCCGTTCTAGCCAGCAACGGTATCTACCATAAGCCTATTTCCGTTATGAAAATACTTGACCGTGACGGTAAAGTTCTCTATGAACAAGAACCTACCTCCAAACGTGTTGTAGACGCCGGAGCAGCTTACATGACAGTTAGTATGATGGAAGATGTCCTAAAAATCGGTACTGGACGTGGGATGGGTATAGGGCGTCCAGCTGCAGGAAAAACCGGAACCACCGACACATATGTCGATGCATGGTTTGTCGGATTCACTCCTGATCTATGTACTGCAGTCTGGATTGGCGATGACAGTAACAAGCCAATGGATCGCATGTATGGCAGTAACGAACCGCTCACCATCTGGCATAACTTCATGGAAAATGCCTTGGCATCTACGCCTGCAAGTGATTTTATCAATCCTGGTGTCACTATTCCTAAAGAGCCTGTAATCCAGCAGGATGATCCAAAGAAGAATGATGACAAAGATCCTAAAAAAGAAGAGGATAAAAAAGAAGATCAACCTGACACAACAGATAAAGATGCTACCAAAAATAAGAACAAAGATAAAGATGTAAAAAAGGACAAAAATGACGATAAAGTCAATGTAAAAAAAGACAAGGAACAGGAAAAAACCAAAGAAAAACAAAAAAAAGAAACTAAATCAGCAAAAGCAAAAAGCTCCTCTAGCGGATCAACCTCTTCTGATTCAGGTTCCAAATCAAACCGCAGCACTGTAAAAGAACGTGTGCAGGAAGTTACTGGTGATAAACCAACTGTAAGTAATAAACCTAAGTCAAGTGAAAAGCCGGTAATAAGCAACAAGCCAACACCGTCAAAATAATTTCAGTTGATTGTATACAGTATTGGCAAGAAAATTAAAGAGAAACTGCATAACGAGCTAGCTGATAAAGAATTCCCAAACATCACAACAGAAGATGTTTAAAAGTTATGCTTTATCCTTCTTTAAAAACAACAGATAGTACACATAAGAAAAGGACTGCTATGTCATTTTTGTTGCAGAGCAGTCCTTATTTTTTATTCTTATTTTATTGCATCCACGCAACGCTTGCAAAGAGTGGGATGAGTTTCATCACTGCCGACTTCGCTGCTGTATATCCAGCAGCGCTCGCACTTTCTGCCACTAGCTGCCCGCACGATGATCCTTAAATCATCACGCCCTGTAGGTACTGCATCATCCTTAATCCCTTCCACAACAACAGCATGAGATACAATAAGCAAAGTAGCCAAATCAGGTTCTACTGTTTTCAGGATTGACAAAGCATCACCAGTTGCATATAATTCCAGGCTAGCATCAAGGGAGTGCCCGATGATTTTTTCCCTCCGTGCGCCTTCCAAAACCTTAGTTATTTCGCTGCGAAGTCCAATGAATTCATTCCACTTATCTTCTAAGCCCTCGTCCAAATATTCTTCCTTAATCGTAGGCCAAGGTAACATCTGTACAGATTCAGGTGCACCTGCTGGCTTTTTCATGAACTGCCAAACTTCTTCCATTGTAAAACTTAATACAGGTGTCAGCATAGCCACAAGATCCAGCAAAATCTCATACATTGCCGACTGTGCACTGCGGCGTTCTTCACTATCTGCCTTATATGCATAAAGACGGTCTTTCAGAATATCCAGATAAAAGCTAGACATTTCTATAGTACAAAAATTATGAATTGCATGGTAAAGCACATGGAAGTCATAACTTTCATAAGCTGCGGTAACCTCTTTCTTGAGCAGCTGCAAATGCATAAGAGCCCACTGGTCAAGCTCTTTCATTTTTTTGAAAGGAACCTTGTCCTTCTCATAATCAAAATCATTCGTGTTACCCAGAATATAGCGGATAGTATTGCGTATCTTACGATAAACTTCGGTCAGCTGTTTCAATATTTCCTTTGAAATGCGGATATCCGCTTTATAATCGGAAGAAGCAGCCCATAAGCGGATAATATCCGCTCCATACTGATTAATAACTTCCTGCGGCAAAATTACATTCCCGACTGATTTAGACATCTTGCGGCCTTCTCCGTCAACCACATATCCATGTGTAAGTACTGATTTATAAGGCGCCTTGCCGGTTACGGCAACAGATGTAAGCAGTGAGGATTGAAACCAACCCCTGTGCTGATCGCTGCCCTCCAGATACATATCGACAGGCCAGCATAGTTCCGGACTTTTAGCAGCAACGGCCATATGGCTAGATCCGCTGTCGAACCAAACATCCATAATATCGCTTTCTTTATGAAAATGCCTGCCGCCGCATTTCGGGCAGGTAAATCCTTCAGGCAACAACTCTTCGGCAGAATGGGCCCACCAGGAATCACTGCCTTCTTTGGCAAACCATCCTGCTACTGCATTAATGGTATCATCATTAATAATATGTTCCTGGCAATCATCGCAGTAAAATACAGGTATTGGCACTCCCCAAACGCGCTGGCGGCTGATACACCAGTCATGCCGTTCAGAAATCATATTATGAATTCTCTGTTCACCCCAGGAAGGAATCCATGTTACATCTTCAATAGCTTTAAGGGCTGCCTCCCTGAATCCATCTACAGAAGCGAACCATTGTGCAGTTGCACGGAAAATAATAGGATTCTTGCAGCGCCAGCAATGTGCATACTGGTGTTTTATATTTTCCTTGCCCAGCAACATATTCAGTTCCGCCAGATATTTCAAAATGGGAATATTGGCGTCAAAAACAAACATCCCTGCAAACCGTTTGCCGGCTTCTTCAGTAAGTTTTCCGCATTCATCGACAGGACAAAGGACCGGCAACTTGTATTTCAGCCCCGTTTCAAAATCCACGTCACCGTGTCCGGGAGCAGTATGAACGCAGCCAGTACCAGCATCAAGGGTCACATAATCTGCCATGACGATAACTGATTTGCGTTCCAGTTCGGGCATAGGATGCATACATTCGGCAAATTCCATGTCTTTCCCGCGGCAGGTACCGATTATTTTGCTCAAATCCTTATGGCAGACTTCCCCTACCTGCTTTAACATATCCCTAGCCAAAAACAGTATCTCACCTTCGCATTCAACCCAGGCATATTCAAAATTTGGGTTTAACGCAACAGCCACATTAGCAGGCATTGTCCAGGGAGTTGTGGTCCAGATTACCACATAAGCCTTTTTACCTGCAGCAGTTTCAGGCAGCATACCATTATCCGTGACTAGAGGCATTTTTACATAAATACTCGGTGTTTTCTGTTCGGCATACTCGATTTCTGCCTCAGCCAGGGCAGTTTCACAGTGCGGGCACCAGTAAACACTCTTTTTCCCTTTATAAATATAGCCTTTCTTTGCCATTTCGCCGAAGACATGAATCTGTTCTTCTTCAAAAGCATGCTCCAGCGTAATATACGGATGCCCCCAGTCGCCAATCACTCCCAAACGCTTGAAATCCGTGCGCTGCGCATCCAGCCATTTTAAGGCATAATCATGGCATTTGCCGCGCAAAACCAATGGGTCCAATTCATTACGATTTAATCCAAGCTCGTTAATTGCGGCATGTTCGATAGGCATTCCATGTGTATCCCAGCCGGGAATATAGGGAGTATCAAAGCCCCTGGCATATTTATATTTTATAATTATATCTTTTAAAATTTTATTTAAGGCCGTCCCCATATGGATACGTCCATTGGCATATGGCGGTCCGTCGTGTAGCACAAATTTAGCGTTCCCTGCGTGCAGGGCCTGCTTTTTGCCATAAATATCATTTTCTTCCCAAAACTTCAGAAAATCCGGTTCCCTCTGCGGTAAGCCGGCACGCATGGGAAACTCTGTTTCCGGAAGATTCAAGGTTTTGCCATAATCCACAATAGACACCTCCATAAAAATAAAAAACCCGTCCACAAGGGACGAGACTAATTACCCGTGGTACCACCCTAATGACAGTATTTCCTGCCACTCAAGACGCTATATCGGACGCCGCCCGTACACATCTACAAATTTTTTCGAAATGCCCGCTCTAAAGTGATCTTCACCCGCTTAACACCGTTTGGGCTTCCACCATCCCCAAATCGCTTTCCCTGCTGACCCAGGCTACTGTCTTTTTCATAGCGTTAATCAATATTAAAACACAAGTTATTATAGCGCACCAGTCTCTCAGAAGTCAATACGGAAAATAAATCTTTCAGCCTTCTTTTTTGCCATATTTGAAATCCCAAATACCGAATTTCCTGTTCTTAGTTAAATGGGCCGTATCGTTTAACAGAAAAATTGCATGTTCATTCCATTTGTTAATACCCAATACAGTAATGCCTGCCGGCTGAATATCTACTGAAATACGCTGCTTTACAACCTGCTGCATATCCATGCCTAACCAATAAAAAATTATATTTTGGATAGTTCCCTTATGGGCAACTATAATTAAGTTTTCATTTTCCAGATCTGCATATTGCATCAGGCCATGGACGTTCCGCTCATAAAATTCACTGCGTGTTTCGCCGTCTGGGTAATTGCGGTGATTAATATCAGAAAAAGAAGCCGTACGGCAATAAAGTTTTTTAGCCGTTTCTTCCTTAAGACCTGCTGCCCTGCCATTATTTTTTTCACGCAGGAAAAGGTACTCCTCAATCTGCCCATCAAAACCTAACGTTTTCGCAATGATTTCTGCCGATTCGGCAGCACGCTTCAAATCACTGCTCAAAATTCGCAAGCTGAAATTCGAACTGGCAAAATCACCCGCAAGTCTGTCAGCTGCAGCCTTTATCTGCTTTTTGCCAAGCGTTGTCAATTCAGAATCCGTCCATCCGCCTGTCAATCCTTCCACATGATGGGCAGCTTCCCCGTGACGCACTAAAATAATCATTACTTAATTCCTTCAATTGAGAATTTTAAATCAAATATATCGTTTTAAAACGACGCTGACCCGACCTTTCTTAGTAGTTCCGCATATTTCCGCTACTTCCACCCTGCCCCGACCGCTGAAGGAGATTACGTCCCCTTCCTGGATATGCTGGGCCGGCTTTTTGACGTCCTGCCAATTTATCCTGACGTTCAAATCTTTTATTGCATCACTCATCCTGCTGCGGGAGATTCCGTACCCCGCAGCGGCTACCGCATCTAAACGCAGTTCGGCCACTGTGGCTTTGATTATTTTAACTTTTTCTTCTTTTTTAAGTAAATCATCTTGCCCTATCTCTGTCAAAATTACCGGGGCAGCGCCAATTTTAAGCAAATTGTTCACAAGGTATCCTGTAATAGCCTTATCGGTAACAATTTGGGCTCCGTCATCCGTAATGACAATATCGCCTAAAGCTTCGCGCTTGCAGCCCGTTCCCATAAAAGCACCCAGAATATCTCTGTGTGATAGTCTGTAATATCTTTTATTCCATGCTATGGCAAAACACGCAATGCCAAAATCGGGCTTTCCCTGGAAATCTTCGGCAACAAATGCCACTTTAACTCTTTCCGCGTTAAGGAATCCGCCGTCTGATTCAATTTTTATGCTACCGTAATTGGCAGCTACAATTTCCGCTACGTTCCTGGTATGGGGATCTAAAAAGTCACTTACTTTAAATTTGCGGTTTTTATTAGCTCCCTCTGCCAGATCAAGAAGTTTTGCCGCTACCTGGTCATCATCGCTGGCTCTGAAGTATCTTAAAATTTTTTCCCGATCTGCCATATCTTCATTTGCCCTGAAGTTCATTGCTGCGTTTCAATACTGCCTGTACAGCATCAAAAAAGGCACTGCGCAGACCATGATTTTCCAACGCCTGAATCCCAGCAATAGTCGTACCGCCAGGAGAAGTTACCTGATCACGCAACTCTGCCGGATGTTTACCCGTTTCCAGACACATTTTGCCGCTGCCAGCCAGTGTCTGGGCTGCAAGCTTAATAGCAAGTTTACGCGGTAACCCTGCGCGCACTCCAGCATCTGCCAAAGCATCAATTATCACGAAAGCATATCCTGGCCCGCAGCCGGAAACAGCAGTTATTGCTTCTATATCATTTTCGTTTACCACTTCAACTTCACCGCAGCTGCCGAAAATAGCTTTTGCCTCGCTGAGCATTTCTTCCGTAACCATATCATCAGCGCAAACAGCTGTCATACCTGCTCCTACGGCCAAAGGAGTATTGGGCATGGCACGAATGATTGGAATATCAGGAATATAGCTGTGCAACATTGCAAGAGTTACACTGCCCATAATGGAAATAACATGGGCCCCTTGTCTAAAATGACTTACAAGTTCTTTTGTAATAGCTGCTTGCGCAACCTGCGGTTTAATAGCAAAAATTACTAAATCTGCTTCCTTTACCGCGAGATTATTGTCTATTGCAGCCTTTACCCCATACTGGAGCCGAAGATATTCGCAGCGAGCCTCATTATGCTCACCGACGAAAACCGCCCCTGCGTCTATGATTTTATTACCCAAAATTCCTTTTATGATAGCTTCGGCCATGACACCGCCGCCGATAAAAGCGATCTTATGCAATTTTATTTGTCCCATGGTTGACCACCTTTTTCATCATATATATTCGATTTGGCATCAATATCCACATTTTTCGGGGCACAAACCAAAATAGTGCGCCCGATCTTTTTCATGCTGCCGCCGAGGGCGTAGATTGTACCGCTTACAAAATCCGTCATTCTCTTGGTGATAATATTATCAGTACTTTCAAAATTAACTACTACCGGCTGGTTATTACGCAGGTAATCGGCTATTTTCTGCGAGTCATCAAAACTCGTCGGCTCAATGACCACGACTTTAACCTGTTTATCAACTAACGGCAGGGCAATGGTACGGCTGTTCCCGGAATCGCCGTCCGTATCTTTATTTTTCCTGCCGAAAAAAGACTTTCCTTTTGCTTTTGGAACACCCTGGGCAACCTCTTCCGAATTTTTCTGTTTCCTGTCATTATTTTTCCTGCTAAACAACGAAGCACCGCTATTCTGCTTAGGTTCTTTTTTTTCTGCCTGCTCTTCTTCAAGCATTTCTTCTTCTTCGTACAAACCTAATGCCTCTGCAATGCGATCAATTATTTTCATAAATTCACCAGCCTCCTGTTGTGTTCTTTTTTGAAAAAACATTAATAGTTAAGCGCTATCTCAAAATTTTAAATTATAATCACGCTCTCCAAAAAGAGCAGTACCAACACGCACTGCATTAGCTCCCTCTTCAATAGCCACCGTATAATCCCCGCTCATCCCCATGGAAAGAATATCTATCCCCTGCCCTGCTGCTTTTAAATCGCAGTAACTGCGATAGCCCTCTGCAAATACAGGTCTTGTTTCTTCAATATCATCACACTGGGGAGCTATTACCATTAATCCACGTATGCGCAAATGTCTGTAATCATCAAGTTTTGTCAATGCTTCTGAATATTCATTCCTAGAGAAGCCAAATTTTTGTTTTTCATCTGCAATATTCAGCTGTAGGAGAATTTCCTGCACTTTACCTATGCGTTCTGCTTCCCTATCTATTTCTGCCAGAAGATGCAGACTGTCCACAGATTCTATAATATCAAACAAGGCAACTGCAGCCCGTACTTTATTGGACTGCAGATGGCCGATAAGATGCCAGCAGCCTCCTGCAGGAAGGACTTCTTTCTTGTGTTTTGCTTCCTGCACACGATTTTCGCCGATATCTCTAATCCCCAGAGCCAGTGTTTCCCCAATAACTTCTGGCGGATGGTTTTTTGTTACGGCAACCAAAGTAACATCTCGTCCGGTAATTTTTTTTTCACTACGTTTTTGCAGTGCCATGTGGATTTTCTTCTGCACAGTCTGCAAATTATATGCCAGCAAAACAACCTCCTCCTTGAAAGCGGAACATGCACTTTTCTGCATGTAATTTTAGCACAAAAACCGCCCATTTGTCCACGCAGATATATTTGGAAAAAGAATACATATTTTAGATAGTAGCACTAAAAACGGAGACTGCATCATTATCATTTACGGCAGATACATACACCCATCCGTCCTGTTATTCCCTGCTCCGCCCTGTAAGAAAAAAACAGTTCGTTGTTATGACAAGTGCATATTCCGGCAACAGCAATATTCTCCGGCATCAGCCCCGCATCAATAAGTTGCCCGATATTCATCTTCCATAAGTTAAGTTTATATTTCCCTTGTCCATTGGGAATAAAACAATCCTTATACCCAGTCGCTTTCTGGCGCACAAAATCATCAACCTCATAGCAGCAGCTGCCGATTGAGGGCCCAATGGCTGCCAGAAGATCTCCAGCACAGCTGCCAAAGCTGTCCTGCATTGCTTTCGCTGTTTTTCCTGCTATTTCAGCTACTGTCCCGCGCCAACCGGCATGAACAATGCCGATTGCTCCCGTCCTAGGATCTGCAAGTATTACAGGCACACAATCCGCATAAAATAAAAGTAGCGGTATATTGCTTATTTTAGTTATTAAAGCATCGACCCCGGCAATAGATTCATTATAGTCGGCAGATCCGCTTCCTATCTCTTTTTCAGTAACAACTTTTATTTTATCTCCATGCACCTGCTGACATGTGGTAAACCGCAATGCATCCAGCCCCAAAGCATCAGCAAAAAGCTGCCTGTTGGCCGCTACTTTATCAGCAGCATCTCCAACATGCAGCGCTAGATTTAAATTCCCTGGCACAAGTTCGCTTTCTCCATGCAGTCGGCAACTGCAACCATTGATAAAGCCGGCCGCGGTAATTAAGGGAAAACTCCCCAGCCAGATATTATTCCTGTTTTCTATTATAAAGCTTTTCATCATATCCCTCCGCATACACCGCAGCGGTAGCAGCCTTCAAAACACATGGACGTAAATTTCCCTTCTTTACTGTGCTCCAGTTCCGCGATAAGATAATCCTCTGTGAATCCCATATTTAAATGCTGCCAAGGAAGTGCCATTCCAGGTTGCAAACGCCTTGAAGCATATTTCTCCGCATCTATATTATGGGATTTCAGCGTTTTCTTCAGCGGCTCGCCTTTTGTATGGGCTTCCAGTAATATTTCACCTATGCGCCTGTCACCCCGTGCTAATATTGCCTGCACCAGCGTTTCTTTAAGAGATTCGGTGATAAGCTTTATATGTTTATAACCTTTGAATGCCTCTTTTAGTGTTTTAAAGCATCCTTTCAATCTTTTTATATTGCATAGCGGCTCCCACTGATATGGCGTAAAAGGCTTAGGTACGAATCCATTAACTGATACAATCAGATCACCCTTATTACCGACTTTATCCATTTCAGAACGTATACGCCTGATCATGTCAATCATTTCCAGAACATCTTCGTCGCTCTCATCAGGCAAACCAACCATATAATACAGCTTGACATTTTTTATGCCTGACTTTGCCCCTAGCCTCACGGCATGCAAAATATCTTCTTCGGTAATTCCCTTATTTATGGCAGCCCGCATTTTTCTGCTTCCAGCTTCCGGAGCCACCGTTATGGTCTTCTGTCCGCTAGCGGCTAAAGCATCCGCAAGCGTATTATCAAGGGTATCAGCTCTTAAAGAAGCCACGGAAAAAGATATTTTCTGTTCAGCCAGTTCTTTGGTCAGTTTCCTGATCGCAGGATAATCAGAAACGGCTGCACCCATCAGTCCAATTTTCTTGGTATTTGCCGGGCGTCCGGCGATATCTTTTAGTACGTCTTTCAGTGCTCTGGAACGCGGTTTCCGAAAACAATATCCTGCCATGCAGAACCGGCAATGTCTTCCACAACCCCTTGCCACCTCAACAATAAACATTCCTTTAAATTCCGTTTTCCTGCTTAAAATAGCAGAAGTATGGGGGTATGCATCAATATCTTTTATCCATTGCCTATCAACTACAGCAGGAACCCTGCTGTCATGATACATGTGTTCGAAATCCCCGGCGGCATTGTATCTTGGACTGTAAAATTCAGGTACATAAACTCCCGGCAATTGGGCCAGTGCCAATAGCCGCTCTTTTCTGCTGTCATATTTATAGACAACATCCAGAATACTCTGTACAGTGTCTTCTCCTTCACCTATAACAAAAGCATCTGCAACTGCTGCCAGCGGTTCAGGATTAAATGTGGCGCAGGGGCCGCCTATAATTACCAGCGGCCTTTCAGAAACGCGCTCTGCAGCACGCAATTCCATGTTTCCCAAATCTAGCATCGTCAGCAGATTGTCATAATCCATTTCAAATGACATCATCACAAAAATAACTGCAAAATCAGCTAACGGTCTCTGGGTTTCCATACTTAAAAGCGGCGTCCTACTTTTAATATATTCCTGCATTATTTCCTTTTCAGGCAGGAAAAATCGTTCGCAGGCACTGTCCGTACGGCTGTTTATGAGCTGATATATGATATGCATGCCAAGATTGGACATCCCAACGTGATAAACGTTGGGGTACATGAAAGCGACAGGTTTCCTCAACCCTGCCGGAAAGATTTTTACACCTTCCTCATCTGCAATAATTTGTTTAATTCGGTTCTTTATTTTCCACGTCAAGCAATTCCCTCACTCAGTTATTTTTTATCTATTTTTTTGTCTGTTTTCTTATCTGTTTTCTTATCTGTTTTCTTGTCTAATTTTTTCTCAAACATATTAATGACTGTCTTTAAAACCTTCAGGCGTGCATAATACTTGTTATTTGCTTCTACGACAGTCCAAGGTGCATAAGAAGTATCCGTGCGCACCAGCATTTCATTTACCGCACCCTCATAAGCGTCCCATTTCTCACGATTACGCCAATCTTCATCAGTAATTTTCCAATTCTTGACCGGATTGTTTTCGCGTTCTTTAAACCGTTTATACTGCTCATCCTTATCTATGTGTAACCAGAATTTGGCTATGCTTATGCCGGATTCGCTCCATTGGGCTTCCATGTCCTTAATTTCATCATAAGCCCGCTGCCACTCTGCTGCGGTGGCAAAACCTTCCAGTCTCTCAACCATAACCCGCCCGTACCATGTGCGGTCAAAAATGGCAATAGTCCCCCGCTTCGGTAAATTAATCCAGAAACGCCATAAATAGTGAAACTCCCTTTCCACGACATTAGGAGAGGCAACAGGATTTACGGCAAATCCCAAAGGATCAAGAGCTGCAGTCAATCTGCGGATTGCTCCACCTTTTCCGCCAGCATCCCATCCTTCAAAACCTATTATAGTCGTATATCCGGCCTGGAACATTTCAATCTGCAGGAGGCGCAACCTTTCCTGGTATTTTATAAGCTTCTCTTTATAATCAGCCTTGCTTATACCCTTTGTAAGATCTACCCTGCTTAATACGTCATAGGCAGTTACGGAACGGATCGGCACCTCCGCCGTAGGCTTTTCCTGAAGGGCCTTATCAATAACGTCAACGATGGAAGAGAAAACTTCTACTTGAGCATTATACAAATCATCTGCAGCAATCAGGTGCCAAGGAGCATTAACCGTATCCGTTGCTTCCAGCATCTTTTCGTATCTGTCCAAAAACATCTTATAGTTACTGCTCTCATCATATGCCGGAGAAATTTCTCTCCAGGCCTTGCCTAAAGTTCTATAATTCTGGGTAAGGTTTTCCTGCTGGCTTTTTTCAGAAACATGTAAAAAGAACTTTATTAAAATATAGTTATCATCCGTAAGTTCTTTTTCGAAATTATTTATGTGCTCAAAAGAAGTCTCCAGCCATTTACCCTTTTCAGCCATAAAATGAATGTCGCTCTCATTTTTTAGGTAATACCAGCTTCTATGATAAACCGCGATATTCCCTTTCGCAGGAAGGTTTTGCCAGAAGTAAGTAAAAAATGGCATTTTACGCTCTTCATCACTAATTTTAATAACGGAATGGACCTTAAATCCGCGGGCATCCATCTGCTGCATCATTGTATTGATTATAGTACCGCGCCTTGCGCCGCGCCATCCTTCAAAAACAATAATTACCGGTCTTTTTGCATCGCGGGCTTTCCGCTGCATTTCTCCAAGTTTTTGGCCTAGGGTATCCATTGTCTTGCTGTATTTCCCTTTGCTCAATCTAGCTGTCATGTCAAGTTTTTCAAGCATCTTCATACCCCTTTTCTAAAAAATATTTATAAAACATAAGTTTTATCTACAACAATTCCTCATCGTGCGACCTGATGCTTATTGGCTTTTCGAGAATTTTAGCCATCATGAAGCCCTGCACCAGATCAGGATGAACAAAGGATTTTTTCTTTTTCCTCTCAGGTGCAGCATGAGTTGTGGTAAGGCTGGAATCAGATGCAGTCTTTTCATCAACAGACTGCTCCTCAGTATATATCTTGCCGCCTGACAGGCGCGGTTTCTCACTTTTTTCCTGCGTCTGCTGTCTGTTTCTAAGTTTCCGTTCAAATTCCGCTGCCAAGTCATATCCGTCAGTCCTCTTTCCAGCAGGTTCCTCGTCATATTGTCTTTCTTTTTTATCGGGCAGCTTTTTATCCGGCTGACGCCTTTTCCTTCCCGGAGCAGATAATATCCTTGTAACAATAAACCACCAGAAGAAAAACATGATCAGTATCGGTAAAATACCACTGGAATCATTAAATGCATAATAGAACATAATTATTTACCATTATTATTCGGCTTATCCGGACCATCTGTTTTTACTTCAGCAATAGTTTTACGCATTTCCGTATCAGCATTAATGTTATTCATACGATAGTAATCCATCACGCCAAGCCGTCCCTTGGATAATGCATCCGCCAAGGCAGCTGGAACTTTAGCCTGTTCTTCCACAACTTTAGCCTGCATTTCCTGTGTATATGCCTTCATTTCCTGTTCCTTTGCTACTGCCATGGCGCGGCGTTCCTCAGCACGCGCCTGGGCAATACGCTTGTCGGCCTCTGCCTGATCGGTCATTAATGCCGCGCCGATATTGCGGCCTACGTCCACATCAGCAATATCAATGGATAAGATTTCAAAAGCTGTTCCGGCATCCAATCCTTTATCCAAAACCGTTTTGGAAATATAATCAGGATTTTCAAGGACTTTACTGTGATCTATAGATGAGCCTACATTAGTAACTATTCCTTCCCCGACACGGGCTATAATAGTCGCTTCTCCCGCACCGCCTACCAGCCGGTCAATATTTGCCCTTACCGTAACGCGTGCCTTTACCTTCAGTTCAATACCGTCTTTGGCCACGGCAGAAACGACAGGGGTTTCAATAACTTCAGGATTAACACTCATCTGTACCGCTTCAAGGACGTTGCGTCCAGCCAGATCAATGGCACAGCTGCGCTCAAAAGTAAGATTTATCTGTGCCCTATGTGCTGCAATCAGGGCATCAATTACCCTGTCTACGTTGCCTCCTGCCAGATAATGTGCCTCCAGCTGATTGACATTAACGTTCAGCCCTGCCTTATTAGCCTTAATGAGCGGCAGAACTATTTTAGACGCAGGGACACGGCGTAGGCGCATACCTATAAGATTGAAAATTCCTACATTTACGCCTGCAGCAATGGCTGAAATCCACAGCCCGATAGGTACGAAATTAAAAAATACTGCAATTCCAATAATAATTAAAATAAATACAAAGCCGCTGTTAAAAATCATATCCAAAAGACCAGACATTGACCTATCATCCTCCGTTCTCATTTTTGTAGAAATATCTTACTGTTTTCTGCTTCTATAATATGGGCAGAAATAATTTGACTGCAAATATAAAAATAATATTCTCTTCTTAATAGTATAACAAATTACAAGGTATTTAACAAAATTTTATTATTATTTTTTATTCTGCAAACTTACATTGCCATTTTTAAACTCATAAAAATTTCTTGGCCTATAACAATAAAAAAACACCCCGTTAAAACAGGGTGTTTAGAAAATCATTAAATCAATTTGGTTATTTAACTTCTACAGAAGCACCAGCTTCTTCCAACTTAGCTTTCAAGGCATCTGCATCTGCTTTGGATATTTTCTCTTTAACTGCCTTCGGTGCAGTGTCAACCACTTCTTTGGCTTCTTTCAGGCCAAGACCCGTTACTTCGCGGACAATTTTTATAACATTAATCTTAGAAGCTCCCGCAGCAGTAAGAATAACATCGAATTCAGTTTTTTCAGCAACAGCTTCAGCGGCAGCAACCGGTGCAGCAGCAACGGCCACTGGTGCGGCAGCAGATACGCCGAATTTTTCCTCAAGCGCTTTAACGAGCTCGGAAAGCTCAAGTACGGTCATAGATTCAATAGCTTCAATAATTTGATCTTTATTCATTTTATTTACCTCCAAATTAAGTAATAAATTTATTCTTGCTACGCTAAGCAGCATGTTACAAATTAAGCAGACTCTTTTGCTTTACGCACTGCATCCAGTGCATACACAACATTGCGGATAGTGCCCTGAAGTACATTGACGAAGCCGCTAATAGGAGCATTCATGCTGCCCAGCATTTTACCAATAAGAATTTCTCTAGGCGGCAATGCAGCCAATGACTTAATCTCATCAGCGCTAATGGTCTTTCCATCTAGCACACCGATCTTAATTTTTAGTATCTTGCTCTCTTTGGCAAAATCACACACAAGTTTCGCCACAGCAACAGGATCTTCAGGCGCAGCTGCGATTGCAGTATTATGTTCCAAGGATGGCGTCAAACCTTCAATACCGGCTTCATCTGCCGCAATACGAATCAAGGTGTTTTTTGCAACGCTATAGGTAACTCCTGCTTCACGCACTTTCCGACGGAATGCAGTATCCTGCGCAACATTTATTCCGCAAAAATCTACCAGAATTGAACATTTAGAACCAGTAAGAAGCTCCTTAATCTCAGCTACTTTAGCTGCTTTTTCGGCTCTGATATCTGCCATTTATTTACACCTCCTTTTTCAGATGTTTTATTAAATCAAAAAGACCTCTCAGCCGCAGCCAGAGGTCGTAAATTAATATATCTCTACGCTCCAGCCTCGGCAGGCGTATTTTAAAAATACTTACGCTAGAAGCACCTGCTGTCTATGGCCCGATAATCTTCTGATTCAATTAATTGGAAGCATGTCACCAGAATTATTTATTGTTGGTAACCTTAAAAACATCAATTTTTACGCCAGGTCCCATAGTTGTAGACAGCGTAACTGTCTTGATGTATTGCCCTTTAGCTCCAGACGGTTTAACTTTAATTAAAGTCTCCGCCAAGGTTACATAATTTTCTAAAAGCTGTTCATCAGTAAAAGAAACTTTACCAATGGGAGCCTGTACATTACCGGCTTTATCGGTACGATACTCTATTTTGCCGGCTTTTATTTCATTTATTGCACGGGTTACATCCATGGTAACAGTGCCAACCTTTGGATTAGGCATCAGTCCTTTTGGTCCAAGAATTTTACCAAGTTTACCGACAATACCCATCATGTCTGGAGTAGCTACGCAAACGTCAAAATCAGCCCAACCGTCCTTTATCTTGGCAACCAATTCTTCGCCGCCTACATAATCAGCACCAGCTGCCTCAGCTTCTGCAATTTTGGCCCCTTTTGCAAATACTAAAACTGTTTTTGATTTGCCTGTACCATGCGGTAGGACCAAAGCGCCGCGAACCTGTTGATCGGCATATTTAGGATTTACCCCTAGACGGAAAGCGGCTTCCACAGTACTGTCAAATTTAGTGACAGCTGTTTTTTTGACAAGTTCCACTGCTTCCTTTGGAGAATACAGTCTGTCAGCTTCAATAAGTTTTAAAGCTTCAACATATTTTTTACCCATTTTAATTCCTCCTATGTGGTGCAAACGGTTTTCTTCCTCCCACAAATTTAAAGCCCTTAATCTACAATATCAATGCCCATACTACGAGCCGTGCCTTCTATCATTCTCATAGCGGACTCTACATTAGCAGCATTAAGATCAACCATTTTACTCTCTGCAATTTCGCGGACTTTGTCACGTTTTACTTTAGCAACTTTCTTTTTATTAGGTTCGCCAGATGCCTTTTCCAGCCCAGCAGCCTTTTTTAAAAGTACAGCAGCAGGCGGAGTTTTGCAGATAAAAGTAAAGGAACGATCCTCAAAAACAGTAATTTCTACAGGAATTATGAGCCCAGCCTGTTTAGCTGTCCGTTCATTAAAGTCTTTTACAAAGGCCATGATATTTACACCAGCCTGACCTAGTGCAGGGCCTACAGGAGGAGCTGGAGTAGCTTTACCAGCCGGTACCTGTAATTTTACCATTTTAGCAACTTTTTTCGGCATTTATCTTACACCTCCCTTTTATTCAGCTTCCTCGACCTGTGTGAAATCAATTTCAACAGGAGTTTCACGCCCAAAAATATCAACAAGAACCTTTAACTTGCCACGTTCTTCATTAATTTCGGACACTTTACCCACACAGTTGATAAACGGGCTGGCCTTGAGCCTAACCAACTGCTGCAATTGAAAATCAATCTTAGGCCTATTTTCATCTACGCCCATGGATCTCATGAGCTGATGCACCTCATCATCAGTCAAAGGAATCGGCTTACTGCCAGAACCAACAAATCCTGTTACTCCTGGAGTATTACGGACTGCGTACCAGCTACGGTCATTTACTATCATTTCTACCAAGACATAGCCTGGAAAAACCTTTCGCGGCACGCTGCGCTTTTTACCATCCTTAACTTCAACTTCATTTTCCATAGGTATGACAACGTGAAAAATTTCATTTTCCATACCTAAAGAACGAATCTTTCGTTCTAAATTTGCAGTAACTTTATTTTCATATCCTGAATAAGTATGGATAACATACCAGCGTCTCTCATCCATTACATAAGCCGGAAAGCTATGCTCTCCTTACCTCCTTGCTCATCCTGTCACACATTATCGCATAAACAAGCGGAACAGACCACTGAAAAAAGTATCAATGACCCAAATAAGCACTGCGCATAATATAACTGCAATAAGTACTACTATAGTATTAGCAATAAGCTCTTCCCTTGTAGGCCAAGTCACCTTTTTTAGTTCTGTTCTCGTTTCTTGCAAAAAAGAAACAATGCTGTTACCGTTTTTCCTTGATCCGGTAGTTTCCGGAACAGACATTTCTTCACATCCTCGCTCTTATTCCACAGTAAACTACACCAGCAGGAAATTATTTGGTCTCTTTATGTAAAGTATGTTTTTTGCAGAATTTACAATATTTACTAATCTCAATACGGTCAGGATCATTTTTTTTATTTTTATTGGTCTGATAATTTCTCTGCTTGCATTCAGTACATGCCAAAGTAACCAAAGTACGCATCCTGCTACACCTCGCTTATGTTTAAGTAAATAAAAATGACCATAAATGTCACTAATATAGAGTATCACAGTTAATAACTTCTGTCAATACAGTGAAAATGCATACTTTAATGCATAAGACCGGCCTATAGACCGGTCTTATAGTAAGTAAATCTCTTTAATTAAAAGATCTAACCAGTTATTATTCCTCGATAGCGGAAACTACTCCTGCTCCTACTGTCCTTCCGCCTTCCCTTATTGCGA
>JAJQAO010000033.1 GCA_021203775.1 Phascolarctobacterium sp. | reverse complement strand
TAGTTGCTTCTATATCCTTGGACATGCTGATATTATCAATAATACTTGTTCCTGCTGCCAGGCCAGCACAGATTATTTCCCTGTGTCCCATGCTCTTAGAAGAAGGTACATGTATTTTCCCATGTAATTTAGTTGGAATGATGCGGATCTTTTTCATTATGTTACCTCAGATATTCAATCATATCCTTCCAGCCTATTTTCTGCAGTTTCCCGCTGCCAAGATTATCCAGAATAACCAGAGTAATGCTGTCACCTTTTTTCTTCTTATCCCTTGCCATAGTGTCCAGCAAAACTTTTTTTCCCACATCTGCCTGAAACGGCAAATTATATTTCTGCAGAACCTCCGCAATTTTAGCTGCTGTTCCTATAGGAGTAAGTCCCATTTCTTCCGTACGTCTTGTAAGTTGGTACATGCCTATGGCAACACCTTCACCGTGAGTGTAATAACCATAACTGTAATACTGCTCAACAGCATGTCCTATGGTATGTCCAAAATTCAATAACGCCCTCAATCCCATATCAAATTCATCCTGCTCAACAATACGGGCTTTGATTTCACAGCAACGAGCAACTATATATTCCGCATCAGCCAGCAACTCTGTATCATCAGCATAGCCTGCCAGCCTTTCGAATAAATTCTTATCCTGGATACAGCCATATTTTATGGCCTCTGCTAGCCCATCATGTAAAAAACGCAGCGGCAGAGATTTTAAAAGTTCAGTATCAATAAATACCGCTTTAGGCTGATAAAAGGCACCTGCCAGATTTTTACCGCTTTTTAAATCAACTGCTACTTTTCCACCCACGCTGCTGTCTATCTGAGCCAATAAGGAAGTTGGCACCTGTACGAAAGCAATGCCGCGCATATAACTTGCTGCAGCAAATCCTCCGAGATCACCGACTACGCCACCACCCAAAGTTACCAGTACATCACTGCGGCTAAGTCCGGCTATGGCAATTTTCTCAAGTACGTCACTTAATACCTGCATATTCTTACTTTGCTCGCCAGCTTTTATTATGATTAATTCAGACGGCAAGCCCGCGGCTGCAAGACTGTCCTGCAATTGAGCAGCATACAGAGGAGCGACATTACTGTCACTTATAATAGCAGCCTTACAAGCTTCCGGCAACAGAATCCGCAGTTTTGCTCCTGTCTGTGTCAGAATTCCAGTACCAATTTCTATATTATAAGCATGGTTTCCCAGATCAACACGAAGTGTCTGCATCAGTAAAGTTCCTTTCTTCTTGCAGCTGCTTTTCTCATAAAATTTTTCAGTGCATCTCCATCGCCTGCTCTCAATGCAACGCTCCAGAGCTGCAGTTGTTCTACGTATTTATCCACTTCATCGGCAACCTGTTCTTTGTTGGCTAAGAACAGACTACTCCATAATTCTGCGTTAATATCCGCTACCCTAGTGCCATCCCTGAAACTGCCTGCTATAAAATATTTTGTCTTCTCACTAAAAGAATCACTGTCTATTAACGCAACTGCTGCTATATGGGGCAAATTGCTCGTATAGGCAATAATACCGTCATGCTCTTCAGGGGAAATCTTTATTGTATGCTTACAGCCCAAAGCAATGGCAAAATCTTCCAGCCACTTGATTGCTTCTTTACTGTTGTGTTTTTCAGGCACAACTATGTAATTAGCTTTTTGAAAGATGTCTCCATCAGACATTCCCAGTCCGCTGCCCTGACGCCCTGCCATAGGATGCCCAGAAATGAATTCCATGTCTGGACGCAACAGAGACTGTACTTCAGAAGACAAATTCTTTTTTATGCCTGAAACATCAGTTAATAAAACGTCTTCCTTCAAAAAACCAACGCTGTTTCTCACAAAATTAACAATGGCTTCCGGATATACGGCACAAATAACCACATCTGCCTGTCGCATTTCTTCGCTGGCAGTCTTTAGCGGTATATCTATGATTCCCTGATCCATCGCCGCAGCTAAAACATTATCATCAATCTCAATGCCAATGATACTTCGCACATGTAAACGCCGCAAAGCTTTGGCAAAGGAACCTCCAATTAGTCCCAGCCCGACTATTGCAAAATTAAGATTTTTCCAGTCGGTGCTTTTAAAATCCGTTGTCAAAAAAATCACCTCTTCAACCATTCTTCCATGCTACATAAACTTAGGACCTAACAGATTCCTTGCTGATATTTTACCATACTGACTGACATTTTCCTACATTTCCCTGCCTACGCTGCCTGCGATTGCCCTAAGTTCATCCATAAGTTTCAGAAACCCTTTTTCCGTAAGTGACTGCTCTGAAGTATTTCCTACTTCCAGCATCAATCCGTCAGCTCCTGCAGCTACAGCTGCTTTAGCCATAGAAGTAATCATTCCAGTATCTCCCACGGCAGACCTGAGATCCATAATTACCGGCAAGTGACTTAACATTTTTGCAGCTGGTATAGCGCTTAAATCCAGTGTCCTGTTGCCAGTATATTTCTCAAAGCTTTCTATAACACCTGCGCACAAAATTACGTTTTCATTACCACCCGCCATAATATATTCGGCTGCCAAAATCCATTCCTCTATTGTTGCACCTGACCCCCGCTTTAAAATCACCGGCCTATGCACTTTTCCTAACGCCTTAAGCAGCTCAAAATTCTGCATATCGCGCCCATTCACCTGCAGAATATCTGCCTGCCCTGCCAGATCTTTGATGTTTTTCATCGCCGTTACTTCAGCTATAAACGGTATACCAGTTGCTTTCCTTGCATCCAATAGCCATGCTATCTCCTTTTCCAGCTGGTCAGGGCTCATATAAGGAATAGGCTTAAACTCCCTGCAACTGAACATAGCTGCTCCACCATATTTAATGATATGCGCTGTAGCAACCGCTTGACTTGCACTCTTCAAGTATACGGCACTTACAATGACTTGAAGTTTACGGCCGCCTATTTTAATTCCTCCAGCATCAACAATACTGCCCTCTGGACAAAGCATACGTCCCGCATACTTAAATGGCTCTGCCGCTTCTCCAGAAGTTATAGTATCCGTTTTTTTATTGGCTCCATTTTCAAAATTACTTTCCAAAGAAACCATCTCCTATGGCAACCTGTGCCGCTGCCTAAATATCAAATTACAAATCGCGTCCTATAATATTGGCAATACCTTTTAATTCCACCATCAGTTTTTCAAAGCGTTCTGGTTTTAAGGACTGTGCCCCGTCAGATAGTGCATGTTCTGGATCATTATGTACTTCAATCAGAAGCCCATCTGCTCCGGCAGCTACGGCTGCTTTTGCCAGTGGTTCCACCATCCACCACATACCTGCCGCATGGCTGGGGTCTACAATTATAGGAAGGTGACTAAGTTTCTTTATTGCGGGAATTGCGCTAAGATCCAAGGTGTTGCGAGTATAGTGTTCAAATGTGCGTATTCCACGTTCACATAAAATTACGTTACCATTACCACCTGCCATTATGTATTCGGCCGACATAACCCATTCTTCTATTGTCGCAGATAATCCGCGTTTTAAAAGAATAGGCTTCCTGGTCTTGCCGAGTTCTTTAAGTAACTCGAAATTCTGCATGTTGCGGGCGCCTACCTGAATTAGGTCCACGTCCTCTACAAAGCGTTCAATTTTATCTGCCGACATGATCTCTGTAACAATGGGCAAACCTGTTTCAGCTTTTGCTGCTTTTAAGTAATCTATCCCCAGTTCCTTAAGACCCTGGAAAGAATAAGGGGAAGTACGCGGTTTGAATGCTCCACCACGCAAAAGCGTTGCTCCCGATTTTTTTACGGACTTTGCCACATCGGTAACCTGTTCCATACTTTCTACGGAACAGGGTCCAGCAATTACCTGCAGTTTTTTTCCGCCAAATTTTATTCCATCCACATCAATAATGCTGTCATCCGGATGGAACATGCGGTTAGCGCGCTTAAAAGGTTCCTGTACACGCATAACCTTTTCCACAAAATCGTCGACGCGCAGTAAGTTGATATCTAGACTGCTGGTATCGCCAATGATACCGAAAATTGTCATATTAACGCCGTTAATTTCATTGATTTGGAAACCCTGTTTTTCCAGATTTTTCTTTACCCTTGTTTTGGCCTCCTCCGGGGCGCCTGGTTTGAATACAATTACCATGATCATCTCTCCTTTTTATATTTACTTATTTTACTTAACTATGTCAGATATGAAATTGCAAACCGCATCCTACAATCTTGTTAATGTCTTTTAATTCCATCATAAGCTTTTCAAAGCATTCTGATTTTGCTTCCTTTTATGCCGATATGGCAAATAAAAAAACGGGCGCTCGTAAGAGAAGCCCGTTTCTGTAACGATTTTATAAACGATAACTCTACATACCGTCTAAAAGGCATCTATTTACGAACAAACTGCTGACTGAATTTTGCCATGCAAAATAACCGGCGCTAAAATAAAAGCTAAAGCCCGGTGCATAATAAAATCCATATTC
>JAJQAO010000020.1:2170-4496 GCA_021203775.1 Phascolarctobacterium sp. | reverse complement strand
GATGAAAAATGATCCGCCTTTACCATATATCAATATTTACAGAGATAATCTTTATGTCAAAGCTTTTTTACTGTATAATATAATAAATGAAGCAATAAAAGGACGTGTAAATTTGAAGCCATATGTTCATCAGGAACTTGAACAGCGCGGAATTTTTTCCAAAATTTTCAGCGGTAAACCCACAGAAAATACATGGATTGAAGTCAATAATATCTTGGCAGATGCAGATCACACCTATGCGCTGACGCAGGAAAAGCTAGCGGAAATTATAAAAAAATGGGGCACGAAATTGGATGATGCATCTTTGAACCAGCGCTCAGCCTTATATCGCAAATTTGCCGATGTTATTTACACAAATGCCCAAAGTCCAGATGATCCTCTTTTTGACGAAGGCAGACATCTTGCTGATGTACTACAGCTTCCTCCCCACCTTATAAAGTTAGCTGAGAGAGGAGCCCGTCAGGCATCTTATTTTACCCGCTGCAGTAACCTGTTACGTAAGCAGGAATCACTTCCTATAAGCGAAATAAATGAAATCTTCGGCTACGATTACGATGACGGATTTTCTATCCGCAAACAGGTCTTTCAGGAATATTTTAACGCCTTATTTAACAAAATCAGTGAACGCCAGCGTTTCAGTCCGGAAGAAGAAACTTCTCTAAGATCAGACTGTGCTTCAATCGATATTCCTTACGAATTCAAAAATAATATAGTCAACGCTTTGGCCAAATATCGCGATCTCTGGAATGCAGAAAATATGCCTCTAGGAGAAATTTCCGTTGATTTTCCCCTGGATAATGGGGAAATATGCCATGCGGCAACGCAAGCAGGCCTTTGCCAGAATAAAATAGTTGAAAAAGAAGATAATTATTTCGAACTTACGCGTAAATTTAGTATTGACGAAACCGTTACTTTCAAAGGCGAAAAAATAGAATATCCCAAAACAAAAGAGGCAATTACCGCACTTCTTGATATCGGTTCTTTCTTCCTTACCAACCAGCGCATTATTTATTTCAGCAGAAAAATAATTCAGGAAACTCCCCTAGAAAACATTACAGGAGCAGAATTTAACGTTAACATTATTACTTTCCATCGTAAAAACCAAGACGATCTCATATATAAATACAGCGATGAAGCCGCCGAAGCGATGTACATCTTTTTCAATCGCGTATACGCGGCCTTTAAAAAATAATTTCTACTTGTAAATAACTGCGGACAAATATCTGGGAATAAAGGGGGCATCACCATGAAAAAAATTGCATTCATTGGTGTCGGGCTTATGGGTAAATCCATGGTCCGCAATCTTATGAAAGCTGGTTTCGAACTGCATATTTATGCACGAACTAAAGCCAAAGTAGAAGATGTCATCAGCGAAGGTGCATTCTTCCATCCTTCTATTAAGGAGTGTGTTAAAGGCTGTAAAACAGTAATTACCATTGTCGGATTTCCTCCGGATGTGGAAGAGGTTTATTTTGCCCCGGGTAATATTATAGATAGTGTAGAGCCAGAGGCAATAATGATTGATATGACGACTACCAGCCCTGCACTGGCCAAAAAAATTTATGAAATCGGTACGGCTAAAGGCTGCCGTGTGCTGGATGCTCCCGTAACCGGCGGCGATATTGGAGCTAAAAACGGTACCCTCTCCATTCTCGTTGGGGGCGATAAAAAAACTTACGAGGAATGCATGCCCCTCTTTTTAGCCATGGGAAACAATATAAATTACCACGGTCCTGCCGGATGTGGCCAGCATGCCAAACTGGCTAACCAGATCATGATTGCCGGTGCCATTGCCGGCGTCTGCGAAGCTTTTACATATGCCCGCGCCAAAGGTCTGGACCTGCATACGCTTATAGCGGCAGTATCTACAGGTTCTGCCGCTAACAGACAGTTGGACAACTTCGGCCCTAAAATTATTGCCGGTGACTATGCTCCGGGCTTTTTCATGAAACATTTCATCAAAGACATGAAGCTGGCACTGGATGAAGCTTCGGACAGTAACCTTCATCTTGAAGTCTTAACCCAGATCCTGAAAAATTATAAGGAACTTGAAGCTGCCGGCTATGGAGATCTTGGTACCCATGCCCTGATTAAACACTATGAAAAATAGATTAACTATACGAAAGTAGTGCCGCTGATATTGTCAAATCAGCGGCACTACTTTTTATTTATCCCTCTTAACTTTTCCCAATAAATTTTATCCTTCCAACCAGGTTTTTATCTCATCATCACTCTGTGCTACTACGCGGATAGCCTCATGGACTTTTGCATCTTTACAAATCTTTCTCAGTTCCCCCTGCAATTTCCCTGCTCCTGTCGAACTGCT
>JAJQAO010000020.1:0-2070 GCA_021203775.1 Phascolarctobacterium sp. | reverse complement strand
CTTTCCGCAGCCTTTTTCGTATTGCCGGATAGAGAAAAGTATACTACTAGAGTCTTCACCTGGACCGACCTCCTTTTTTCGCTTCTAAAAAATCAAATATAACTATTCTTAAGTTTATCATATTATATAAGCCATATCCCGACAAGAAGTTTTTTAATAAAAGGCAGCGCAAATGCCTTGTATGACATTTTATCTCCTCTACCTATATCGAACTATGCATTTGGTCATAAAAGCCCCTCAAAACTCAAATTTAGGCTTCAGAAAATAGCCTTTGTAAATACATGGATACGACCATGTTTTACCACAGCCGTGTTTGCCGCTTGAAAGATATCGTCCGAAACATGAATTATAATTTATATGTTTTTAATTATTTAAGAAAAGTAAAGTCTCTTTCACCTGCTATGAAAGAGACTTTAGCGTATAATAAACTTTATGCCATACATTCTCTGATGGCTTTTGCCATACGTTTTACACCCTCAACAATCCTGTCTTCCGACATATTGGAATAGTTAATCCTCATGCTGCGGTCGGTTTTCTCGTTGGGATAAAAAGCATCGCCGATAACACCAGCAACTTTCATTTCAATACATTTTTCAAATACTTTAAGAGCACTGACACCTTCAGGGAAAGTCAGCCACAGGAACAACCCTCCCTGTGGATGTGTCCATTCCGTACCTTTAGGAAATTCCTCTTCCATGGTTTTGATAATCAAATCGCGACGTTTCCTGTACAGGGCTACAATATCTTTTACATGGGCATCCAGATCATAGTTTTCCATATACGCATCTGCCACACCTTGATCGAAATTGGAGCTGTGTAAATCAGCACTTTGCTTAACTTTTACAAATTCCTGCAACACACTGTTTTCGGCAGCTATCCAGCCAAGACGAAGCCCAGGGCAGAAAATCTTGGAAAACGTACCCAAGAACATTACCAGTCCTTTAGTATCCATAGATTTAAGGGAAGGCAGAATTTCACCTTCATAACGCAGCTCGCCGTATGGATTATCTTCAAGTACCGGCAGGTTATGTTTATTAACCACTTCCATGAATTTTTTGCGGCGCTCCATAGTCCATGTGCGACCTGTAGGGTTTTGAAAATCAGGTATTACGTAAATAAATTTACATTTTGGAGTCGTTTCTAGAATTTTATCAAGTTCTTCAGGAATCAGGCCGCCTTCATCTGTAGGAACCTCTTTAAACACGGGCTCATAAGCATTAAAAGCATTCAATGCTCCAAGATAGGAAGGACTTTCACACAACACCACATCTCCCGGATCAAGAAAAAGCTTTCCGGCAAAATCAAGGCATTGCTGTGAACCTGTCGTAATCAAAATATCATCAGGACTAACTACAGTATTATATTTGTCAGCCATGCGTTTGGCAATTTTCTCCCTTAAAGTCACACGTCCCTCAGTAATTCCATATTGTAACAGCTGCCGCCCTTCCTTCAGAACAAGGTCATGTGAAACTTTGGCAATTTCCTCCACCGGAAAAAGCTCAGGAGCAGGTAGCCCACCTGCAAAGGAAATTATATCCGGCTGGGCAGTAAGTTTCAAAAGTTCGCGGATTTCTGATGCCTGCATACGTTCCATTCGTTTGGCAAATTTCATTGTTCTTCTCCCCTCGTTTACTTGCTCAAACAAGTAATGTTGTTTTATGATTTTTTATTTTAGCACTTTTAATAGCTCTATACAAGCAGAAAACTTCGTTCAGCACTATATCTGCCGTTTTTATTACACTTTCATAAATCCCTTTTCTTCCAGGTAAACAGCCAGCAGCTGAGCAACTTTATTGGTCAGCTTAAGGCAGTTTTTCAGGTGTTCACGTGTATTAAATTCGTAAGCCATGAGATCTGCACAGGATCCGGACCCAAATTCGCTGACAAAACGGTCGTGGAATTCTTTCGTAAGTGGATAAATCTCTCCTAAAGGTTTTTCAGACGGATTATTTCTCCCTGCAATACTACTAATTACCATCGTACATCCTGCCAGTGCACCGCATAAATCACGTGCGTGCCCAATTCCTCCGCCAAAACCTGAACATAGACGGAAAGCATTGTCATCAATTT
>JAJQAO010000005.1 GCA_021203775.1 Phascolarctobacterium sp. | reverse complement strand
CCAACCATATAAACGTCTATTCCTAGCATAATACCAGCATAACATAATATAACAGCTAGAATACCATTTATAAAAAATCCTGAAACAAATACTTCTGTATCATATTTACCACACATTGCAGCATAAATACCTCCAAGTACCGTATCAAGTCCAGCCATAACAGCAACGGATAGTAATTTGGCATACTGCGGAGGCAAAGCTATAGGAGAATATACGCCTAAAAAAATACCAAGCAACAGTCCTCCGAGTGCCCAATACAGCATTATTCTCCCTCCTTTTCAATAGGTCGCGCAAACTCGTAATTCTGCGTTCCTTTAAAAGCAGGTATCAATATATTATCAAAATCGTTTATCTTAACATGTATTCCCCAAAATTCAAAAGTTTCTACAACACCACCTCTTAACCGCAGGGCACTAGTGAGATTTTTAGGATTGCCTATTGCCTTAATTACGTAAGGAGGTGTACTCCGAACGTTATTTATTAATACCGTTGGCCCTGCACAACGAACCTCGCTCATAGCCAGAATACGCTGATCATTAACAGAAATAGCTTCTGCTCCTGCAGCACGCAATTCATTAAGTACTCTTAGCAAATCTTCATCGTGTATAATATACAAATTGGGACTATCACCTGGCTTAGATTGAATTTTGCTGTCATCTAGAACTATTTCAACGCCTTTACCCACAATATCCGAAAGGCCAGCGAGCATTTTTAGACGATCTATTTCCGCCTTTGACGCAGAATTTCCGCCTTCTTCTTTTAACTCATCCAATTCACGAGATAGCCGTTCTTTTTCGCTTTCTACCTGTTTCAGCCGCTCGGATAAATCTTCAACTCTTTCCACGCGGATTGTTTTTTCCATTTCAGTCGTTTTAAATTGTACAGATAGCATAAACCCAAGTGCTACAAAAACCAGTCCCAAAATAAGCTTAGCTTTAAGATCTAGCTTGCCTGTTACCTTCATTTTTTCTCCAATCTTTCATTTGTGGCCAGTTAATTCCCTGTTAATTTAATATATGGTTTACTAAAAGTCAAATCTATATAGTCTGCCCTTATTTCCTTATCCTTAATTTCATTATACACAACCATAAAAATATCAGCTTTTTTATCAACCTGATTTATTTTACCCAGAAGTATGGGGAGCCCTGTACGCAATTGGATCTTAACTTGTTTTTGATTGTCAACAATAATTTCTGCAACCTGCGCTTCAACTTTTGCGCCAATACGCTGTAGAAAACACAACAAACTCAAAACATCTTCGTTAACAATTACATCGCCAGTATATACATTTCCACACTCCTCACCTATCAGTAACGGGGCATCAGCATCAGGAATACCGTTAGTAACATTTAATACCATTCCACTGTAGTCAAGTTTTAAATATTTTTGATAAGCATTAAGTACATACAGTGCTGCTTTTCTTTCTTCAACAGTCACATTTAGAATCCCAGGCCAGACATATACAGCATCAGCCTGTCGAAAACGCACATCATGTTGCAGGGCAGCACGCACTTGACTTGAACTTACCGTAAAAAGATTAAATGGCGGCTGGCTACCCGCCATTCTTATAATATCACTTTCCGTAAGCAATTCTGTACCATTTATACTAACTTGCCCAAAAGAAAATCCTGGCTTATGAACATAATACCAAGTACCTGCAAGCAGTAAAACAATGCCGACAGTGCAAATCAACAAGCGAAAAAAACGCATCCGTCTTTTTTTTCGCTGCTCATTTAATTTTGAACGCATTGTCTGCATGCCATACCTCCTACAATCATTCTTTATTTTGCGTTTTCTAAAATCATTTCACATAACTCAGGGAAACTTATACCTATTGCCGCTGCTGCTTTAGGGACTAAACTTGTCGCCGTCATTCCAGGAATTGTATTAGCCTCCAAAACATATCCCTGCCCATTTTCATCAAGCATTATATCAACACGGGCCACCCCGCTAAGATAAAGAGTTTTATATGTTTTTTTCGCTAGTTCCTGTATCTCGGTAGTGATTTTTTTGTCTATCGGCGCAGGTACCAAATATTCCGTAGCACCTTTTGTATACTTGGATGTAAAATCATATGCACCTGAATGAGGCCTTATTAAAATTATTGGCAACGCTACAACATTTTCTTTATCCTCCATAAGGGCAACTGTCAATTCCTGACCTTTTATGTATTTTTCTACCAAAATATGGTCGGAATATTTAAAAGTATTTTTCAAAGCTTTAACAATATCATCTTCAGAGCAAATTATGCTTACGCCAATGCTAGATCCTTGGGCAGCAGCTTTTATGACAACTGGCAGAGAAAATTTATCTAATATTGCCTGTTCAATTTCCTCGTATGATGCATCTTTTTGACTGTACACAAGAAATTCTGGCGTTGGAATTCCTTCCGCTAGCAAAAATCTTTTAGTGGCTACTTTATCAAATGCGACGGCACTACCAAGTACCTTGCTGCCCGTATATGGAATTGATAAGGCATCAAGAATGCCTTGCAGTCGCCCGTCCTCTCCATACATGCCGTGTACCGCGTTAAATACAATTTTAGCCTCACTTTCCCGCAGTTGGGCAAAAATATTTTGCGGATTTAGTTCTATTTCTTTTACACTATAATTTTTTTCTCGCAAGGCCTCTGCAATAGCTTTCCCAGTCATACGAGAAATCTCAGCCTCAGCTGATGGCCCTCCCATGACTACCGCAATTATGTCTTCTTTATTCATTATTTAACGCTCCAATTCTTTAATCAATTCTTCTCCTACTTTAAAAACGTTCCCAGCCCCTATAGTAACTATAAGATCCCCACTGAGTGCCAATTTTTCAAGATATTCTTCCACTCTATGCAATTGCGGAATATATTTCACCTTCTGTCCTGTAAGTTTTTCGATACTTTCAGCCAGGGCAGCACTGTTTACTCCTGGCAGCGGTTTTTCTCCTGCAGGATAAATATCAGTTATAATCAGCTCATCACAATCACTAAAGCAACGGCAGAATTCCTCAAATAGTAATTTCGTTCTTGTGTAACGATGTGGTTGAAAAACACATAATAACCGCTCAGGCTTTACCTGCCGTGCTGCTTTTAGTGTAGCCTTTATCTCTGTAGGATGGTGAGCATAATCGTCCACAACCCATACTCCGCGTGCCTTACCTTTAGTTTCAAATCGGCGTTTAACTCCAGTAAATTTGCTTAATGCACTTAAAATATCTTTTATAGAAATACCCATTTCTATAGCTGCAGCAAATGCCCCTGCAGAGTTTAAAACATTGTGCCTTCCTGGTACAATTATTCGAATATCAGCTATAAATTCATTATTATGATAGAGTTTGTAAGTAGTACCATCTATGCTGTAATGAATATCTCTAGCTGTATACTCCGCATCAGAATCATCCATGCCGTAAGTAATCACATCTGCTTCTGTCTCTCCAGCTAGACGTCGCACATTAGGATTATCTATACACAAAACAGCTTTACCGCTTGGCTTTAAATTACTTAAGAACTGTTTAAAAGCAAGATAAATATTTTCCTCTGTCCCATAATGATCCATGTGATCGTTTTCTATGTTTGTTACTACTGCCAAATTGGCCTTGAATTTTAAAAAAGAGCCATCGCTTTCATCCGCTTCTGCAATCACGAAACGTCCTTGCCCATTTCTTGCATTTCCTCCTAAACTGTCTACCTCTCCGCCAATAATAACAGTAGGATCCACTCCACTTTCAACAGCTATACAAGAAATCATAGCACTTGTAGTAGTTTTTCCATGGGCACCTGCTACAGCAATACCTTCAGCTTTATTTAAAATAGCAGCTAAGACATCACTGCGATGCAAAACCGGAAGTTTTTTAGCTCTAGCTTCCAAGAGCTCTGGATTATCCTCATGTATGGCAGTGGAAATTACCACAACTTCAGCATCATCTACTTGACATGCATCATGCCCCATAAAAATCATAGCACCGTTTTCTGCCAATTGCGCCGAAATATGCCCACAATTTAAATCTGATCCGCTTACATTATATCCTCTTTTCAAAAGCACATGGGCAATAGCACTCATACCAGATCCACCAACACCAATAAAATGTACATTTTTAAAGCTTTCAAGCACAGAATGTTCTCCCTTCATTTTGCCACCAATTCCAAAGCATGTCTGGCAATTATTTCTACAGCCTTCGGCCTGCCGAGATCTTTAGCAGCTTTCTGCATTTTTTTAAGTTCCTCATTATGCAACAATAAATGTTCCACTATTTCTAAAATCCTATCACCCGTAAGATCTCTATCCAAGATTACTTTGGCAGCACCCTTTGCTTCTATCGCCCGTGCGTTAAACTCCTGATGATTATCAGTAGCATAGGGATATGGCACTAAAATAGACGGAATCCCTCTAGCAGTAAGCTCAGCCAAGCCAATTGCACCCGACCGAAAAATTGCTAAATCTGCTGCAGCTAAGGCATCAGGCATATTATGCAGATATGGCCTAATAATGATATTAGCTGCCAAACGACCTTTTTTACTAGCTTCTTCTATATATTTCTCATAATTTGTAGCACCAGTAGCGTGTAAAACTTGCACATCATGCCTTCCAGACAGAATCATTTCAGCATCCAACATGGCTTTATTAATGCTTTTAGCTCCCCTACTGCCGCCAGACACTAAAATAGTCTTCTTTCTTGGATCAAGCCCCAGTTCTGCAATAGCAACTTGCCTATTTTTAGCTAATATCTCTTCCCTGACTGGATTCCCTGTATATTCTACAGTAGTTTTAGCTGGTAAATATCTAGCTGCTTCCTGATAACCAAGAAAAACCTTTTTGACATAACGTGACAGTATTTTATTAGTAACGCCAGGTAAGGCATTTTGTTCCTGTATACATGTCGGTATATTCTTTAAAGCAGCTATAAAGACTACTGGTCCGCATACATATCCACCGGTCCCAATTACTAAATCTGGCTTTACTTCGGACAAAACACGGCTCGCATCATATATACCTATAAACAGTTTTCCTGCACTGCGGAAAGTTTTCAAGCTAAAACTGCGGTTAAATCCTGCTACATCAATAAATTTCAGTGTGTATCCATAGCGCGGAATAATATCTTTTTCCAGACCATTTCTAGTCCCTACAAAAATTATTTCGGCATCTGGTCTTAGCTTTTTTAGCTGATCGGCAATAGTTAGCGCCGGATAAATATGCCCTCCGGTGCCTCCACCTGAAAGAATAATCTTCAATATTCTTCCTCCTCAACTACTGAGCGCCATTACCAACTGCTTAAAATAACGCCCACGTTCCGGATAATTCTTGAACATATCGTAAGATGAACATCCAGGTGATAAAAGAACTACCTGGGGTTCTTTCGCTATGTCATAAGCTTTTTGTACAGCGTCTTTAAATGAGTCTGCCAAAATTATATTTTTTACACCACATTCCAGCGCTGCCTTATGAAAGCGTTCTTTTGCCTCACCAAGTAAAATGAGCATATCAGTTTTTTCTTTAACCGCACTCATCAGTGTGTTCAAATCAGTCATTTTATCATGCCCACCTGCTAAAAGGATAACATGTCCATTTTTAAAAGCTTGTAATGCCTTAATGGTAGAATCTGTATTGGTAGCTTTTGAATCGTTATAGTAACGCACTCCCTTAATGGTAGTAACATATTCTAGGCGATGCTCCACACCTTGAAAATCACGCAATACTTCAGCCATTTCTCCAGAAGTAACTCCAGCAAAAAAACCACAAGCAATGGCAGCCAGAATATTTTCTTCATTATGCCCTCCAAACAAGTGTACTTCTCCAACGCCACAAATAATATTTACTTTATTTTTCCATTTTACCACAAAATTGCCGTCTTGTATAAAAACACCCTTTTTCAAAGCTGTTTTCCTGCTGAAATAACATATTTGCCCTTTGCATTCATCTGCCCACTGCCTTACTACAGAGTCATCATAATTCAGTACGGTTACTTGCTCCGCTGTCTGCTGTGCAAAAATAAGCTTTTTAGCTGCCGCATATGCATCCATGGTATGGTGTCTTTCCAAATGATCAGGAGTTAAATTAAGTACTACTGCAATATCTGGTGCAAAACTCCGTACTCGTTCCAACTGAAAGCTAGAAACCTCTGCGGCAAGCCAACTATCCTTCGGCAAGCGTTCAGCCTCTTCTGAAAGAGACAACCCAATATTCCCGCCTATTGCAGAAGGTACCGATAATTTTTTTAACATCTCCCCTATAATAGTAGTAGTCGTCGTTTTACCATTAGTTCCTGTGATTGCTATAAGTGATCCTTTGTAGATACGGTAAGCCAATTCTATTTCACTAATGACTTCCATTCCACTGTTTTCAGCTAAACGAACATTATCACTATCAACCGGTATCCCTGGCGAAAGCACCATAAGATCTGCTGAACCTATAAGTTTTGGGAAATTGCCACAAACAACCCTGCCTGATGCGGCAAACAAAGTTTTTTCCAGTTCCGGCGAAATTTCACATAGTTGATCATCATATAAAAATACACGCCAGCCTTCTTTAGCCAACACCCGCGCAGCCCCCTGTCCGCTAATACCGCTTCCGTAAACAATAACATTTTTATTGCAGTACATTCTAGAGCCTCCTTACTTCAAAAACCATAACCCTAGAGCAAGCATGGAAAAGAAACAGCTTGCTGCCGCAAAGCTCCCTACCACTTTGGGTTCTCTCCAACCGCCAAGTTCAAAATGGTGGTGCAACGGGCTCATACGAAAAATACGTTTACCGCCGCTATAGCGGAAATACGCTACCTGAATAATTACTGATGCGGCCTCAGCCACATAAATACCTCCTAGCAAAATAAGCAGCAATTCCGTCTTTGTAAGTAATGCCAAAGCCGCAATACCGCCGCCAAGCGCTAACGAACCAGTGTCCCCCATAAATATTCTTGCTGGATAATGATTGTATATCAGAAAACCCAAGCAAGAACCAGCTATAGTAAGTGCATACCCACTCAAATCCATATGCCCAGCCGTATAAGCAATAACTGCAAAAACAAACGTAACTGGCAGACTTACACAAGCAACCAAGCCATCTAACCCATCTGTTAAATTTACCGCATTTGTAGTACCCACTAGCAGTAAAAATACCAGTATATAATAGCCATATCCGAGATCAATTTCTATATTTAACCCCGGCAACCAAATAATTTTTTCAGGATCCACGTAGTAAAGATATATTCCTGCCAATAGAACCTGCATTATTACTTTCTGGGCTGCCGTTAAACCTAAATTACGTTTCATAACGACTTTTATATAATCATCTATAAATCCAATTGTTGCGTATCCTAATGTAAGTATAAGAGCAATAATTACCGCCGACGTAAAATCATTCCAGAAAAGCAATGCCGCAACAATCCCCGTCAAAATCATAAATCCACCCATGGTAGGAGTGCCGCTTTTTTTTATATGGTTTTCAGGACCGCATTCGCGGATACTTTGCCCAAAGCCCAGCTTATACAGGAAATTAATCAAAACTGGTCCTACAGATGCAGATACGATAAAAGCAGTTATAAAAATTCCCGATAAGAAAAACATTATCGTCCCTCCGGCTAATATTTGCTTTTACTTAAAAAGCTCAAGCATTTTGTCGACTTGCATGATTCTAGATCCCTTCAGCAAAATAATGTCCCCTGCCTCAGTAAATCTACGCAATATATCAGCTGCCTCCTGCCTGTTTGCACAATGTTTAGTTTGTCCGCCAAGTTTAGCTGCTTCGTCACTTATATAAGCCGCTTCTTTGCCATAGGTCAGAATAAAATCAGTTCCTATTTCCACAGCCCATCTTCCTACCCGACGATGACCACTTTCAGAAACTGAACCAAGCTCCAACATATCCGCCAGCACGGCTATGGTACGTCCGTTGTTTTTAGCAGCTTTTTTCGCTTCAGCCAATGTTTTCAGCGCTGCCTCCATAGAAGCCGGGCTAGCATTATAAGCATCATTTATAAAAGTAATGTCCCCAATATAAATTATCTCCTGACGGCTTTCCGTAAGACGTGCCGTACCCAAGACCCTAGCACTTTCTTCCATGGGCACGCCATAACAAACTGCTCCAGCAATGGCAGATAATGCGTTATAAACGTTATGCGTCCCTATAAGCTGTAGTTTAATTGGTACACTGCGCCCTGTAGATTTTTCCGTACATATGAAGGAAGTACCTGCAACAGATGTCACAATATCACTTCCCCTATAATCACAATTTTCGCCCATACCAAAAAGTATAACTTTTGCCTTTGTCAGAGTAGCAATTTTTCGAACATATTCATCATCGCCATTCAAAACCGCATATCCATCAGCAGGTAAATTCAAAACTATTTCACTTTTTGCTTTAGCTATATTTTCAATGCTCCCTAAAAGCTCCATATGGCATTCTCCTACATTGGTGATCAAACCGCTATCAGGCTCAGCAATATTGCACAAGCTAGCAATTTGCCCGATGCCGCGCATTCCCATCTCTACTACCGCTATATCCGTACTAGAGCTTATTTCTAAAAGAGTTTTTGGCAATCCAATCTCATTATTAAAATTACCCTTAGTCTTTAGTACGTTATATTTACTTCCAAGGCAAACGGCTAATAAATCTTTAGTTGATGTTTTCCCATTGGATCCAGTGACTCCAAAAACTTTCAGCTTCATAAATTGCCTGCGATAGGCCCTTGCTATCTGCTGATAAGCCAATAAAGTATCCTTCACCACAAATACTGCAGTATCTTCTCCTAAGCCAAGAACATTTTTTGAAATAAGTACGCCTGCAGCGCCCTGTTCCACAGCTGCTTTACAATAATCATGGCCGTCAAATTTATCTCCTACTAAAGCTACAAATAATTCTCCTTCTTTTATGCTACGAGAATCCGTAGCAATTCCAGTAAAATTCAACTCTTTGTTGCCACTGTAAACAGCATTTACAGCCTTTGCAATATATTTTGCTTTCATCATTTTACTTTTCCTTTCCAATAATCCACAACAATTTCCTTATCATCAAAATGAATTGTCCTATCCTTTAAAATCTGATAATTCTCATGCCCTTTACCGGCAATCATTATTACATCATCCTTTTCAGCATGCTCTAAAACATATTCAATAGCTTCCCGACGGTCAGTAATGCTCCGTACATTTTTTTCTTCTGGCGCATTTACCACAGCACTGGATATTTCATTAATAATCTCTTCTGGGTCTTCTGTGCGTGGGTTATCAGATGTTATAATTATGGCATCTGCTAATCTTAATGCAATTTCGCCCATAATAGGCCGTTTTTTCTTATCCCGATCGCCACCGCAACCAAAGACAACCCATAATTTCCCACTTGTAATACAACGAGCAGTTTTAAGTACATTTTCCAATCCATCAGGAGTATGAGCATAATCAACAATTACAGTATATGGCTGCCCTGCCTCTACTAATTGAAAACGTCCTGGTACGCCATTGAATCCGATAAGTGCACTGCAAATAGTTTCTTTATTGATTTTTTCAGCAATCATAGCTGCAACCGCAGCCATGACATTATATACATTGAACTCTCCTGTTATTTTAAGTTTCAGTGACATATCCCCAACAAGAGTATGTAATTGCAGTTGCATATTTTTGGCTCCTACAATAAATTTTAAAGGATATATATCATTTGCATGATTCTTTCCATAGGTTATGGATCTTACGTTGGTACGTTCTTTTATGACGATAGAACTAGGATCGTCCATGTTGAAAACGGCATTTTTATTAGGCTTCTTTCCCTCTGTCAGGTGCTCAAACAATAAACTTTTGGCATCGCGATAATTGTCAAGCGTTTTATGAAAATCCAAATGATCCTGTGTTATATTGGTCAATATGGCACAATCAAATTCGCATCCTGCTACACGATTTAAAGCTAGAGCATGGGAGGAAACCTCCATTACCACATAATCACATTCTGCGGATTGCATGGTATATAGTATCCTTTGAAGATCTACTACATCTGGAGTAGTATTATGAGACTCAATTATATAATCTTCAATCATTATATTAATTGTACCAATAAGCCCTACTTTATATCCAGCATGACGTAAAATCAACCGAATGATATTTGTTGTTGTTGTTTTTCCATTTGTACCTGTAATACCAATCATCCGCATCCTTTTGCCTGGATAATCAAAGAAATACGGTGCCAAAATCTCCATCCCTTGATGGCTATTGGGAACCTGTATGATTGTTATGCCATACGGGATATTTTCAGGAATATCTTCCACAAGAGCAGCAACCGCACCTTTTTCTGCAGCCATATGCAAGAATTTATGCCCATCTACATGTGCCCCTTTAAGACAAATGAACATGCTGCCTTGAACTACTTTCCTTGAATCGACAGTTATATCCGTAACCATCTTGTCAGTAGTGCCGAAAACTTTTGCGTCTGGCAATATTTCAACAAGCAAAGACAATTGCTTTTCCACATCTATACCCTCCAAAATTGAAAGAGCAGCCAAAAGGCTGCCTTTCAGAATTTCCTTTTAAAATTATACCATAAACCTTATGGGAAATCTATGCTTATTTGTTGGCCAAAGCATAGGCTGCAGTGTTATTCCTTACGGCAGTAGCTTTTATATAGATATTACTGCGGGCCACACTCATTCCTAAGTTTTTCTCCGCAATACCAATAATACGCTCAGGTCCCTTCAATTGCTCAACTTCAATTTTTAGCTCACTGTTTTTATTTATTAACCATTCTTCTTGCTGTTTAAGGCTTACCAGTTCATGGCCATAGCGCACCATACTCTCGCTACGTACTACAGCAAAAAAATAACCCACCATAATAACGATAACCAGAGCCAATATACGGTGACGTAAAGTTCTGTGTTTATCTTCATTCACATATTCTCTACTTTCTCGTTCTCTTTTAGGCAAAGCTTCTCTTTCATAATGTTGTTCGCCCCAAACATAATCATAGTTTTTTGCCAGCATTCGTCTACACCTCTAAACTTTTATTGCGTATCGTAACCTTGCGCTTCTAGCACGTGGATTATTTTCAATTTCCTTATCACTCGGAACTATATTGCCAGTTTTCTTAAGCAACGGTTTTTTACCACAAACACATATTGGTAATTGCGGAGGACAGATACAACCTTTTGACAATGCATTAAAGGTTTGTTTAATAATCCTATCCTCCAAAGAATGAAAAGTGATAATCCCGATACGGCCACCACTCTTAAGTCTATTTACAGCGTTACGTATGGTACTTTCCAGAATTTTAAGTTCACCATTTACTTCTATGCGTATAGCCTGAAAAGTCCTTTTGGCTGGGTGCGGTCCATTTTGTCTGGCTCCCCTGGGAATAGCCATTTTAATGATTTCCACCAACTGTCCAGTAGTCATTATAGGCTTTTCCAAGCGTTTATCGACAATAAATTGTGCAATACGTTTGCTCCAGCGCTCTTCACCATATCGAAATATAATATCGGCTAATTCATCTTCTTTATAATGATTCACTACATACCCAGCATCAAGTTCTTCTTCCTTATCCATGCGCATATCCAAAGGTCCGTCGCACATGTACGAAAAGCCTCTTTCTGGATTATCCAACTGATAGCTGGAAACACCCAAATCAAAAAAAATGCCATCTATTTTCTCTATGCACATACTATCTAAAATTTGTATTAAATCTTTAAAGTTACCTTTGACAAAAGCTGTACGGCATTTTACTTTAAGGGACAGGCGATTTTTTGTAGCAGTAATGGCATCTTTATCTCTATCTATCCCAATAAGCAGAGCATCTTCTTCTAAATATCGTGCTAATTCGCCGGCATGCCCTCCTCCACCTAAAGTACAGTCTACATATATACCATTTTTATCAGTAAGCAGAATTTCAATGCTTTCCTTAAGTAAGATGCTCTTATGGTTAAATTCCATACTACCTAATTCACTATATTCCAAAATCAGCCAGCTGCTCAGCTAACTCATTAACATCTTCAGCAATATTCTTACTATATTCATCCCACTTCTGTGCATCCCAAATCTCTGCCCTGTTGCCAACACCAATAATAATTGCTTCTTTTTCCAAGCTGGCATGACGACGCAAATTAGGCGGAATTAATACTCTGCCCTGCTTATCACATTCACCTTCACATGCCCCGGCCAAAAAAACGCGTGTGAAATCCCTTGCGGTTTTACGACTCAACTGCGGCAAGTTAGCAAGCTTGGTGTTAAGAAGTTGCCACTGTTCCATATTATAGACAAACAAACAGCCGTCCAGTCCTTTAGCAATGACAAATCTCTTGCCTAGTTCCTCGCGTAGCTTAGCAGGCATTGCCATACGCCCCTTTGTGTCTAATGTATGTTTATACTCGGAAAGCAGCATCCCAAATCTCCTTTTACCACTTTTCACCACTTTTCACCATTATACATTTAAATTTTATAAAATACAATAGTTTTTTTATTTTTTTTTAGTTTTTTAATAAAAATTTTTATCTGCATAAAAAGCAGCATCGTAAAACATTATTATTCCATTCTGCAATACCCATATAATTCAATAGTATTTTGCAATATTAGCTACAAATGATATAATACGTAATACCAGTAGTAATTAATAAAAGGAGTCTTGCTATATGATAACTAAAGATACCGGTATTATCGAAGCCGTCCAAAATCATCCTGAAATTCTAGAAGTTTTTGCTGCATATGGATTAGGCTGTATTGGCTGTATGGCCGCCCATTTTGAAACCATAGGGCAGGGAGCGATAGCTCACGGCATTGATGTGGATGCACTAATTACAGATATAAATAAGGTTATTGCAGAAACATCAAAATAATTATTAGCAACAATAAATAAAAAGCACCAGCAAAATTGCTGGTGCTTTTTATTTATTGTTAGATACCTGTATATTTCCAAATCAGTATTACTATAGCAAAGCTATGCCTGTTTAACAACAATATTTACTAGCCGCCTCGGAACACAGATTATTTTAATCACTTTTGCCGTTCCAATATTTGCCTGAACATTAGTATCAGCCAACGCCAGCTTTTCCAGTTCCTCCTTTTCTATTTCCACAGGAACAACTAAACGCCCCCTGACCTTTCCATTTACCTGCAAAACAATCTCTACATTATCAACTTTTAAAGCTTCTTCGTTATACTCAGGCCATTCCTGATTATGTACGCTACTGTTTTCGTCAATAGTATTATGCCATAGCTCCTCAGTAATGTGTGGAACGAATGGTGCCAACATGCGCAATAAAGAAGAGACTGTTTCATAGATAAGCCCTGTGTTAGGATCTTCTTGCCTCTCCTTATAAGCATATAAGGCATTTACCAGTTCCATCATTGTGCTGATGGCCGTATTGAAATTAAAGCGCTTATCAATATCACTAGTGACCTTTTTTATACTACTATGCAATATACGTCTCAATTCTTTATCTGCTTTAGTTAACGAATCAATATTATAGGAAAGTGCCTTTTGTTTAAGATCTTGCTGATAATTATAAACGATACGCCATACGCGATTTAAAAACCGGAAAGATCCTTCCACTCCTTGATCACTCCACTCCAACTCTCTCTCAGGAGGTGCAGCAAACATTATAAATAATCTGGCTGTATCTGCCCCATATTTAGCTAATATTTCTTCTGGTGAAACCACATTGCCCAAGGATTTACTCATTTTAGCTCCATCCTTAATAACCATACCCTGAGTAAGCAAATTGGAAAAAGGTTCATCGTAATCTACCAGCCCAGCATCACGCAGTACTTTCAGGAAAAACCTAGAATATAGCAAGTGCATGATTGCGTGCTCAATACCGCCAATATACTGATCTACCGGTCCCCAATATCCATTGGCTTCTTTAGCAAATGGCATTTTATCATTTTTAGGATCCGTGTAGCGCATGTAATACCATGATGAGCAAAGGAAAGTATCCATAGTATCAGTTTCTCGTTTTGCAGCGGCACCACATTTAGGGCAGGCACAATTAAGAAAATCTTTAGCTGTAGCCAATGGAGATTTTGCACCAGCATTAAAATCAACATCTTCTGGTAATTTTACTGGCAGTTCTTCCTCAGGAACCAGTACTTCTCCGCAATTTGGGCAATAAATAATAGGTATAGGAGCGCCCCAATAGCGTTGTCTACTGATTAACCAGTCGCGTAAACGATAGTTTACGCGTCTTTTACCAAAACCACGCTCTTCTGCCTCATCCATAATTGCCTGCATTGCCTCATGCATTTCCATCCCAGTAAATTTACCAGAATTAACTAACATACCCTCTTTTTCTTCATAGGCACAAGTCATTTCCTCAAGTTTTAAATTTTTCCCAACGGGACAAAGAGTTACTATTTTATTAATGCCATATTTATCAGCAAACATCCAGTCGCGCTGATCTCCAGTTGGTACGCCCATTACAGCACCAGTGCCATAATCGTACAACACGTAATTGGTTACCCATATTTCTACTTCATTACCGTTAAATGGATTAACAGCATATTTACCAGTAAAAATACCTTCTTTTTCAGATTCGCTCGAGGTACGCTCTATATCAGACTGATTACGAACTCTTTCGCAGAAAGCTTTTATCTCGTCTGATTTGGGATTATTTTCGCAAATTTTATCCACAAGTGGGTGCTCCGCGGCCAGTACAACAAATGTAATTCCAAAAGAAGTATCTGGACGTGTTGTATAAACAGCTACCTTTTCTCCTAATTCTGGAATTTCCATATCAAATTCCAAACCCTCACTGCGTCCAATCCAGTTGCGCTGCATAATTTTTACACGCTCTGGCCAACCTTTCAACAGATCCAAATCTGTTAAAAGCTCGTCAGCATAATCAGTTATTTTGAAGAACCACTGTGAAAGATCCTTTTTCTCCACTGTACTTTCGCAACGCCAGCATCTTCCCTCTATAACCTGTTCATTAGCCAGTACGGTGTTGCATGTATTGCACCAATTGACCGCGGATTTTTTCTTTATGGCAAGACCGCGTTTATAAAATAGTTCAAAAAACCACTGAGTCCATTTATAATAATCCCCCTTACAGGTAGTAATTTCTCTATCCCAATCGTATGAAAGGCCTAGCGATTTCTGCTGCCTAGTCATATTAGCAATATTTTCAAAAGTCCATTCCTTGGGGGCTATACCATGCTGTATGGCGGCATTTTCTGCAGGCATTCCAAAAGAATCCCATCCCATAGGATGCAGTACATTATAGCCTTTCATAGTGCGAAAACGCGCTACAACATCACCTATTGAATAATTGCGGACATGTCCCATATGCAAATTCCCAGAAGGATACGGAAACATCTCAAGAACATATGACTTCGGTCTGCTTCTATCAATTTCCACCTTGAAGGTTTTGTTGTCTTCCCAGTATTTCTGCCATTTTGCCTCTATTTTATGAGGAACATACCTTTCTTCCAGCATTTTCTACCTCCTGATTAAATATTGAGCCAAAAATAAAAGAACCCGGCCTTTTCCAGGCCAGGGACGAAAATAATTTCGCGGTACCACCCTGTTTGCAGCCTACGCTACCACTCATTTGCATTAACGCAGCATCACGTCCATACATTTCCTTATGGCCTCTTCACGGTGAGTTCATCATAAACATTTCCCGGCTCACATCAACCGCCAGTTTTCTGAAAAATATCTTCTGATTACTACTCCGTTTCGCTGAATTTCTTTAAATTATATATCCTACGTCTTTAAAAGTCAATCTCAAGCAATTTTACCGCTTTAACATTATTAAAAACACTATGACACCTGACTTGCAAGCATGTTGATAACTTGACTTTTATTGTGCAAGCATGTATAATACCACTTGTATTCGGGGCGTGGCTCAGTTTGGTAGAGCACCTGCCTTGGGAGCAGGGGGTCGCAGGTTCGAATCCTGCCGCTCCGACCAGTCCTTTATTTTATATTGTTATATGCGGGTGTAGTTTAGTGGTAAAACCTCAGCCTTCCAAGCTGATGTTGTGGGTTCGATTCCCATCGCCCGCTCCATATGGTTCAGTAGCTCAGTAGGATAGAGCAACGGCCTTCTAAGCCGTGGGTCGGGGGTTCGAATCCCTCCTGGATCACCAGTAATAAAAGCTCACCATTTAAATTTCGGTGAGCTTTTATTGTTTTTGCTTCTTAATTTTTCTTTTCAGTTAAATACTTCTTATAGATTCTGCTGTCGATATCATGTAGAATATCCAACATTTTACCTTTTCCCACTATTTAAATTATGTAAATAATGGAGTATATCATCAGAATACACTCTAGGCCACAGTCCTCGTTTTACCATTTTGATGGTGGGCCCAGTAGGGGTCGAACCTACGACCAGCCGGTTATGAGCCGGCGGCTCTACCACTGAGCTATGGGCCCATACAGCTAACTAACGCTAGTATTTTATAATATTTATAAATAGTTGTCAAGAAATTACTCCAGGAAATCCTTTAGCCGTTTGCTGCGGCTCGGATGTCTCAACTTGCGCAGGGCCTTAGCTTCGATTTGACGGATACGCTCACGAGTAACACCAAAATGCTGTCCGACTTCTTCCAGAGTACGAGATCGGCCATCATCAAGACCGAAACGCAACTCCAAAACTTTTTTTTCACGCATAGTAAGTGTTTCCAATACTTCCTCTAGTTGTTCGCGCAACAAAGTAAAAGATGCTGCATCAGCTGGAGCGGGCGCATCATGATCTTCAATGAAATCACCTAAATGGGAATCTTCTTCTTCACCAATAGGTGTTTCTAAAGATACTGGTTCTTGAGCAATTTTCATAATTTCGCGCACACGATCCACAGTAGTATCCATCTCCCGTGCTATTTCCTCAGGTTGCGGCTCTCTACCAAGTTCCTGCAGCAACTGTCGCGATACCCTGATTAGTTTATTTATAGTTTCCACCATATGTACAGGAATTCGTATAGTACGTGCCTGATCGGCAATAGCGCGAGTTATAGCCTGCCTAATCCACCAGGTTGCATATGTACTGAATTTAAAACCTTTATTGTAATCGAATTTCTCTACTGCTTTGATAAGCCCAAGATTCCCTTCCTGAATTAAATCCAAAAACAACATCCCTCGGCCTACATATCTTTTAGCAATGCTGACCACTAGGCGTAAATTAGCTTCAGATAGGCATTTTTTTGCCTCATCTCCTTGCTCCTGTATTGTTTTAAGAAGTTCAGAGTAATCTTCCTCCAATTCAAAATAGTCTCCAGCAAAACTGCGGTCCTTTTTACGTCCTGCATCCAAACGAGATTTCGCTTTTTTCAGCATATCATTGATCGAGTGCAGTAAATGAACCTCCTGATCAATCGTAGGCTGTTCAACAGTCATTTTATCACAATCAGGAATAAAGCAATGCTCTTCTACCATTAATCTCTGCAGATGTAGTCTTTCGTCCCTGGTAAACTCAAAAATATATTCCTCATACTCGTCTACAGTACAGGGATCGCCCTCCGTATTTCTTTCTGAAATAAACTCTAACACCTTAAAGACAGATCGCATATCTGTTATTTTATGCTCATCTTCCAAAGCTATTCTGATCTTATTAATCAGATTCTTCATCGTAATATTGGCAGGAATCTTTGTTCTTGGGCTCAATTCTTCCCCATACAAAATCTCCTCAGCCTGTTTGCCCTTATCCATGCGCTTTGCCAGTTTTATTTCATCCTCTCCAACTAGAAGAGGTACTCGCCCTATTTCTTTTAAATACATGCGCACGGGGTCATCAATGCTAATACCGTCCGGTACTGAAAGGTTTGCAAGTTCTGCCTCATTAATTTCTTCAGTTTCACCTGCGACATCACCTTCTGCCTCTGGCAGTTCATCATCTTCTTCAGAAGCAACATCGTCAACTATTTCTAATCCTTTTCTGGCAATAAGTTCATATAAATTCTCGATATCATCAGTAGACAAAGTATCCATCCCCTGTATGGCCATAATGTCACTGTAAGATATAACACCGTTTTGGGACTTTCCCTTTTGAATGAGCTCGTCAAATTGCTCCTGCGTAATTTTTGGAGCAATTTCAGCGACTTCCACTATTTCCATATGCTTTTTAGTTCCCGTATAATTTTTTGATTTCATTTTTAATCCTTTGGCTTTCCATCAATTCCTCAAGAAATCTCTTATCTCCCTGCCGCTCATACTGAATGGCTAAACTGCTATGCTTCTCATATTCTCTAGTTAAAGAAGTCTTTTTCATCTGCTTAAGGCAATCAGCTATAATCTTACCCGCTTCTTCCTTAGATACATCTTTTTTCGGATAATCCCTCTGGTTTACTGTAATTTCTGCTAAAACTGCCGAAGCATCATTGCACATACCTTCGCTGAATTTACTTACATTGATAGGACCATCATGCGACTTGGCAAGAATATCTTCATAAATCATCTCGTAAACTTCTAATGTAAAACCAATTTTACTTATCTCGTCCCGATTTTCTACTGCTAATTCCGGATACTTCAAAAAAATCTTCAGCAATAATTTTTCGGCCTGTTCCCCTGCCGTAGCAGCTACACTCACTACCGATGACATGCCGAATTTACCATTACGAGAGCCGTTACGATGGGAAGCCTTATGGTATTCATCTAAAATAAGCCCTTCATCAACAGTCAGCTTTTGGGCAACGTTCCGGATATGAGCCGAAACCTCAATTTCATTTTTACACTCTAATAGGAATGGTAGTATATTCGACACTGCCTCAGCTTTTCCTGCAAAACTTGTAACATTATTTTGCAGTATAGTTTCATTTATCTGAAATTCCGTCCCTTCCAATGCCTGCTCCAGTACCTTCTCGAAAGCATCGCTGCCGTAGCGTCTAACAAATTCATCAGGATCCTTCCCTTTAGGAACTCCCGCAACTTTTGCCCGCAACCCCGCCTCCTTAGCAACGCTTACGGCGCGGACCGATGCCCTTCTGCCGGCTTCGTCACTGTCATAACAGAAAATAACCTCCTCTGCCAGTCTTCTTAAAATCTTAGCCTGGCCAATAGCAAATGCTGTTCCCATAGAAGCTACAGCATTTACAATGCCTGCTGCATGCAGGCTTATGGCGTCCATATATCCTTCAACTACCAATACCTGACGTTTTTTTCTAATTTCCTGAGCAGCAATATCAAGACCGAACAGCAGAAATCTTTTATTAAACCACTCGGTCTCACTAGTATTCATATATTTAGGCTGACCATCACCCACTGTACGTCCGCCAAAGCCTACAATTCTACCCCTAGGATCCCTTATGGGAATCATAATCCTGTTTCGGAATTTATCATATGCAACTCCATTGCGTCCAATAACGGCCAGCCCAGCCCGTATTAATAACTCCTGCTCAAACCCCCGTTTTCCTAAGGATATGAGCAGCGCATTAAATTTGTTTAAAGCAAAACCGATAGAAAATTTTGAAATTATTTTATCAGTAATGCCGCGGCTTCTTAGATATTCCAATGCCTCTTGTCCGTAACGGGCATCCAGAAGGCATGCCTGGAAAAACCTTGCGGCAATGGCATTTGTTTCCATAACCTGTGCAGTTTTCTGTTCGCGCTCTATTTCAGCAGCAGTTTTCTGCTTTTCTGGTACGGGTATTCCATATTTCCCAGCCAACATTTTGATAGCTTCGGTAAAACTGCAGTTTTCTCTTTTCATTATAAAATTAAAAACATCACCGCCAGTATGACAACCGAAGCAATAAAACATATTTTTTTCGGGATTTACTGCAAAAGAAGGAGTTTTTTCTCCATGAAAAGGGCAACACCCCCAGAAATTACGGCCACGTCTTTTGAGCGCTACATAATTGGAGATGACTTCCACAATATCCGCACTATCACGGACCCGTTCCTTGAAAGTTTCGAATTCCTCGCTCATAAAACATCCTGCCTTTCACTAATAATATTCAATATTTCCCGTCAAAATCCTTTTTTTCAGCAAAAGTTCTCTATCTTTTATAAAAATTTCTCATATTAAAGGTTGCTCTTTAAACATAATCTGGAATATAATAATTAATTAAGAAGAAAATGGAAGTCGCGGATAAAAATTTCCAAAAGCTTGCACCGTGAATTTTAGAAAAAACGCGCGCTTCTAATTGCAAAAGAAAGGAATAGTCCGGTTATATTCCAAAGTAATCGGTTATATGTGACTGTTAAATGAAAAAAATTATCATCCTTGTACTGATGCTTATTATGATACCTGCCATGTGTTTCGCCGTTGAGCCGGTTATCCGCAGCGATACCCGTACTTTTGATCCATTAAAGGGTATTTATAATTTACAGGGCAATGTTTTTGTGCAACTACCAGCACACGAAAAACTGCTTACAATTACTGCTGACGAAACGATGGTATACCTATATTCCATGGAAGTACATGGGCAAGGACACATTTCACTCACTTACGAGAGTATGAATTTTAATTGTGATAAAGTAGATATTTACCACTCTAACACTACTGCTTATGTAAACGGGAACCTTAATTTTGTTGATGGAAGTACAAGAATCACTGCCGACGCTGGTTCTTTTAACTGGGACAGCAAACAGGCTGCATTCTACGGCAATGTTACTGTAAACGGTGTAAAACAGAATAAGGATATTATGTATGACGTACTTAACAAAAAAATTATTTACTAAATTTTAATGAAAATAAAAAACTGTGTTCTGATT
>JAJQAO010000012.1 GCA_021203775.1 Phascolarctobacterium sp. | reverse complement strand
CAAATACGTTCTAATCTGCCCGGCCATACAGTATTAGCCACACCAACATGCAGTGCTGTCTCATCCACTCGCGCATCCTGTTTTGAAAGCAGCTTAGCTGCAACAATGGCCAGACTAGCATTTTTGATCTGATGCGCTCCTGGCAATCTGATTTTATACTCTGAATTATAAAAACCTCCTGCATGCAGGGTAAATGTTTGCCCATCAATAGAACTTTTTACTTCTGTTCCATAAAAGGCCTTGCCATAAAGATATACCGGTGCTTTCTTAAACATAGCCATTGAAACTATCGGCCCTAAAGCTTCATCACCATCGGCAGCAGTTACCAGAGGTACTTTTTCCTTAATAATTCCTGCCTTCTGCATAGCAATACTTGAAACAGTTGCTCCGCAACGGTCAGTATGATCCAAGGCCACATTAGTGATGACGGAAACCACAGGAGTAATGACATTAGTCGAATCCCATAAACCGCCCAGTCCAACCTCAATGACAGCATAATCAACATTACATAGATGAAAATACAAAAAAGCTGCCGCTGTCAGAACTTCAAACTGAGTCGGCTGTCCACAAAGTCCATTTTCAACAATATTATCGGCCGCTTCCTTGACAGAGGTAATTATGTCAGCAAAATCATCATTGCCGATATCCTGTCCGCTGACACTGATGCGTTCATTATATTTCACCAAGTGGGGAGAAATAAATTTCCCTGCCTTTAAATTCGCAGCAAGTAAAATATCGGTAATCATACTAGTAACAGAGCCCTTACCGTTAGTCCCTGTAACATGTATGGTTTTTATTTTCCGTTCTGGATTTCCAAGCTTTTTCAGCAAACACTCAATTCGCTCCATGCCAAGCTGAATACCGAATTTTCCTAGATTTTCCAGATAATCCAAAGTTTCATTATAGTTCATATTTCCCTCTATAACATTAAGTCTCCTTTTTCAACTTCCATTCTGATTAAATAGTTTTCAGATATTCCAAACGCTCTTTAACAGCCGTCTTTTTTGCATTCAGTTCAACTGCCTTTTCCTTTTCTTTTTCAACAACATCCGCCGGAGCCTTCACCAAGAAATTGGTATTGACAAGCTTAGCTTCAACACGGGTTAGCTCTTTTTCAATAGCAGTTAGCTCTTTTTTAAGACGCTGATTTTCCTTTTCTACATCAATAAGCCCGGACAAAGGCAGATAGACTTCTATACCTGTGCCTACAACAGCCATGGCATTTTCAGGCTTCAAAGCGTCAATATCCAAGACTTTCAGTTCACTAACTCCGCCAAGCAAATGAATATATCCTTTATTATCCATTATGCCGTTTTTAAGCTCGGCTGCAGCTAATATTATTGCAGAAACCTTTTTTGCAGGTGGTACTTCTACTTCAGCACGCATATTACGAATAGCCTTAATGCTATCCATTATAGCACACATAAGCTGCTCCGCTTCTTTGTCTATCAAGGATGCTTCAACTTCAGGCCATCTGGAAATCATAATGCTTTCTGCCTCATGGGGTAGGCATTGATAAATTTCTTCTGTTATAAATGGCATATATGGATGCAACAGCTGCATAGCAGAAGTCAGAACATGTGCCAGCACATGCTGAGCGGTAGCCCTCTCTGCAGCATTTTCCTTATTATAGAGACGCGGCTTAGCAAGCTCAATATACCAGTCGCAGATCTCACCCCAAATGAAATCATAAATAATACGTCCGGCTTCCCCCAATTCAAATTTACCCATAAGGCCAGTAACATCTTTGGCTGTATACTGCAGGCGCGACAATATCCACCTATCTGCTAAAGTATAGGGAGCTAATACCGCATTTTTATCATAGCCTTCAATATTCATTAACGCAAAACGTGACGCATTCCATATTTTATTGGCAAAATTGCGTGTAGCTTCTAACCGTTCAAAATAGAACCTCATGTCATTACCCGGCGTATTACCGGTAATTAACATAAAACGTAAAGTATCTGCGCCATATTTTTCTATTACTTCCAAAGGATCAATCCCATTACCAAGGGATTTTGACATTTTACGCCCTTGGCTGTCACGTACCAGTCCATGTATAAATACTTTTTCAAAAGGAATATCCTTCATGAATTCCATGCCCATGATCAGCATTCTGGCAACCCAGAAAAAAATGATATCATAGCCAGTTACAAGTACACTAGTAGGATAAAATTGTTGTAAAAGAAGTGTTTTTCTCGGCCATCCCATGGTTGAAAATGGCCATAAGGCACTGCTGAACCAAGTATCTAATGCATCTTCGTCCTGATGGATTTCTTTGCTGCCGCATTTCGGACATGAAGTAAGATCTGTACGGGATGCTATCATTTCTCCACAACTATCGCAATACCATACAGGAATTCTGTGTCCCCACCAAATTTGGCGGGAAATACACCAATCACGGATATTCTCCATCCAACCGGTATAAACTTTCTTAAAGCGTCCCGGCACGAATTTAGTCCGCCCATCTTCCACACAATTTACGGCAGCTTCAACCAGCGGGGCCATTTTTACGAACCACTGAGTTGATACTAATGGTTCTACTACACTGTTACAGCGCTGGCAATGCCCTACCGCATGGACATGTTCTTCAATTTTAACCAGATATCCATGTTCCTCCAAATCATGTACGACATTTTTGCGGCATTCATAACGGTCTTGACCTGCATAAACCCCGGCATCTTCCGTCATTATACCGTTCATGCCAATGACAACTACATTCGGCAGTTTATGACGTATCCCCATTTCGTAGTCATTGGGATCATGTGCTGGTGTAATTTTTACGGCACCAGTACCAAATTCAAGATCAACATAACTGTCAGCTATGATTGGAATAATACGGTCAGTCAGCGGTAAGTACAATTCCTTTCCTACCAAATGACCATACCGCGGATCCTGCGGGTTTACAGCCACTGCTGTATCTCCAAGCATGGTCTCAGGACGAGTAGTGGCAATTGTAAGATACTTACCTTCCTCCCCTACCAATGGATAACGTACATACCATAAAGAACCCGCGTCCTCTTTATGTTCCACTTCAATATCACTTAGTGCAGTATTACAGTTTACACACCAGTTTGTAATACGCGTCCCTTTATAAATCAGACCCTGTTCGTATAACGAACAAAAAACCTCACGCACTGCCTGGGAACATCCTTCATCCATAGTAAAGCGTTTCCTTTCCCAGTCGCAGGAAACACCCAAACATTTAAGCTGATTTATGATCCTGTCACCATATTGATCTTTCCATGCCCAGACGCGCTTTAAAAATTCTTCGCGCCCGAGATCATAGCGGCTTTTGCCTTCTTCTTTTTTTATGACTTCTTCAACTTTAATCTGAGTAGCAAGCCCGGCGTGATCATAGCCCGGCATCCACAGAGTATTATCACCCATCATACGATGCCAACGTATTAGAATATCCTGCAATGTATTATCCAAGGCATGTCCCATATGAAGCTGCCCCGTAATATTTGGAGGCGGTATAACAATGCTGAAAGGATTTTCTCCTTTCTCAGGTTCCGCATGGAAATAGTGATGTTCTTCCCAAAATTTATACCATTTTTTCTCTACTGATGCAGGGTCGTAAACCTTAGGAATATTATGCTCTTCGCACATAGTTTTTTCCTCCTTAAAAAGAAAACAAATAAAAAGTCCCGTTCCAAAAGAACAGGACGAATAATCGCGGTACCACCTATTTTCCCTGCTCATAGTTGCGCAGGGCCCTCAAATGCATAACGTACAGATTTACGTCCAAGCCTACTGCCATTTCAGCCTGGCGGCTCATGAGCTACTTCCAAACCGTTTGCCCAGATATGTTACAGCCAGCCATATCCTCTCTGAAGAACGCGTATTTTTACTACTCCCAGTCATTGCCTTTGCGATATTTTGCTATACATAATATCTTAGCAAGAGCATTGCTGGCTGTCAAGACTTTCTGAAGTTTTATATTTTAAAATAAACGCAACTATGAGACTGACAACAAAGCACCCCGAGAAAAAATATAGAGTAAACGCATAGCTGTTTGTAGTCTCGCGAATAAAGGAAAGCAACAAAGGGCCGGTAATTCCTGCAAGTCCCCAGGCGGTTAAAATGCGTCCGTGGATAGCAGATAACTGTTTTGTGCCGAAAATATCGCTCAAATATGCTGGCATACAGGAAAATCCTCCGCCATAGCACGTAATGATAACAAATATGAGTAACTGAAAAATCAGGCTACTGGTAACACCTGCAAGCACTGCAAATGCTATAATCTCTATGGCAAAAAAGAGAACATATGTATTAGGCCTGCCAATTTTATCAGAAATTACGGACCAGATAATACGCCCAAGACCATTTAGAAGGCCAATGACACCAACCATGGACGCCGCTTCCATGGGAGTCATTTTAATTATCTCCTGTGCCATGGGTGACGCTACTGCAAGAAGCCCTATTCCGCAGGTAATATTGATGAAAAACACTGCCCAGAGCGCAAAAAACTGCCATGTTTTTACAGCTTCTTTCACGGTATATTGCGGACCAGCAGCAATTTGTGTTTCCTTTACTTCTGTATATTGTTTAGGCGGCTCAAGATATAGCGCCGATGCTGTCATTACAACAGCATAAATGCATCCCATGATGATGAAATTATTAACCAAGCCATACTTCGCCACAAGAATCTGCATAACGGGTCCTGCGACAAGACTCGCGAAACCAAAACCCATAATTGCCAAACCAGTAGCCAAGCCCCTGTTGTCAGGAAACCATTTAACAAGTGTGGAAATCGGTGTTATATATCCCGTCCCAAGGCCAATACCGCCGATAACACCATAGAATAGATACATTAAAGGCAGACTATTTTGCAAAATGGCAAATGCAGTACCAAGCATTCCAATGCAGAAAAATATCATAGATACAAAACCACTCTTGCGCGGCCCGTATTTTTCAACATAACCGCCAAGAAAACCAGCAGATGTGCCCAGAAATAAAATTGCAATAGAAAATGCCCATGTAGTCTCGCTAAGTGAAACTCCCATTTCCTCCATTATTGGACGCGTAAGCACACTCCAGGCATATACACTGCCTATGCAAATGTGAATACCAATTGCCGCTAAAGCTATTAGCCATTTGTTTTTCATAAATAAAACCTCCCGAAGAAATTTCTCATCTCCGGGAGTAGGTTAACGCCCGGGCATAGACGAGTGCCCAGACGGTCGGCATTTTATTAAACAATGCAGTCCACGTGGTTAATTCCACTTATCCGTCAGGCCTGCATTGCTGTTTTTAGTTGCATTTTTATTATACCAATTATTTCCTTCTTGTCAAGGATAAAATACAATATTTTGTATCTTTATATTCCCTATTATACTATATATTGTTTTTATCCTTCACTCCAATATTTGAATAAATGCATCAAAATATGCCCGTTTTAATTATAAAACGGGCATATTTGACTTTAATCTCTTATCGCGATTTTAAATTTATTTTAGATTCCTTTTCCATCTTGCAGTGACAACATTCTTCGCTGTTACCGCAACCAGCACAGCCGCCATTTTTTGCAGTTCTTAAGACATGTTTTAAAGCAAAAAAGATAACCCCAACTATTACTAATCCTACGATCCACGTTGCCACCGAGTCACCCCTTTCGCCAACTTATACTATTTTGCATCAACACTGAGCACAAAGCCATCAGAATCTTTTTTAGGTGCAGGGCGAACAAGCAGATAGATAAAAATTGCAAGAACAGCAACTGCAATACCGGTAAGTACAGTAAAAGGCTCGCCGCCCATCAAAACTCTTCCGAACTGATAAATCATGAAAGTAACTACATAGGCAAAAACATTTTGATAAATAATAGTTGCCCAGGTCCATTTCATGCTGTTCATTTCTTTACTCATCGTGGAAATTGATGCAAGGCAGGGAGAATCAAGAAGGTTAAATACGAGGAATGCAAATGCAGCGGCAATATTTGGGAAAATGCCCATTACGGCAGCCCAAAGATCTGCATCTTCTTCGCCTGCTTCTGCAAGTCCTGTGAGTATCGCCATTGTGCTGACGATGGCTTCTTTTGCCACAAAGCCGGAAAACGCAGATGCTACTGCCTGCCAACTGTCAAACCCAAGCGGTGTAAACAGCGGCGCAATAGCACTACCGATAGCAGCCATAAAACTGTCTTCAGTTTCCACCATAGCCAGGGAACCATCTTCAATACCGCAAGTGGAAAGGAACCACATTACAACGCAGCAAAGGAAGAGAATTGTTCCAGCTTTTTTCAGAAATCCCCAAACACGTTCCCAGGTATGAATTAAAATTGTTTTGAGAGAAGGGATATGATATGCTGGCAATTCCATTACAAAGGGGGCAGGATCACCTGCAAAAAGTCTTGTTTTCTTTAAAATAATGCAAGAACAAATTACGGCAATAATACCTATAAAATACATGGTTGGAGCCATCCACCAGGATCCGCCCATGATAGCGCCGGAAATCAGAGCTATGATAGGCAACTTAGCGCCACATGGAATAAAAGTAGTCGTCATAATGGTAAGCCGACGGTCTTTTTCATTTTCGATAGTCCGCGAAGCCATAATCCCCGGAACACCGCAACCAGATGAAATTAATAGCGGAATAAAACTTTTGCCAGAAAGACCAAATTTATGGAAAATGCGATCCATGATAAAGGCCACACGTGCCATATACCCACAATCCTCAAGAAAACTGAGGAAAAGGAAAAGTATTGCCATCTGAGGTGCAAAACCGATAGGTGCTGCCAAACCTCCAATGATACCATCAACAACAAGAGAAACCATCCATTCCTCAGTTCCCGCATCCGTAAGGAAGTCTTCCACCCCAGGCTGAATCCATTCTCCAAACAGCGTGTCATTAGTAAAATCAGTCACTATGGTCCCAAGGGAAGTTACGGAAATATAATATACCAGAAACATTATAATCGCGAAAATCGGCAACGCCAAGTAACGATTAGTTACTATCCGATCAATTTTATCAGAAGAAGACATGCCTTCCGTTCCCTTAACTACAGATGCATCCATTAATCCTGCAATATAGTTATAACGCTCATTCACGATGATGCTTTCGCTGTCATCACCCAAAACATCTTCACAAGCGCTAATTGCGGCCTCTAATTTTTCTTTGTCAGCATCAGTAACTGACAAAGCTTTGTAAATTTCCTTATCGCGTTCAAACAATTTCACCAGAAGCCAGCGTTCACTTGGTCCTGTAATCCTAGAGCCCATGACATCTGCAATAGCCTTCAGTGCTTTCTCCACTTCTGGTGCAAATTTAATCATTTTAGAAGAATTTACATGGGATTGTACCAGTGCAGCAGCTTTCTCCGCAACTTCCCTGACACCTTCTCCTTGCAACGCTGAAGTCTCAACAATATCACATCCTAAAGACTCCGCTAATTTTTCAATATCAATTTTATCACCATTTTTACGCACAACATCAATCATGTTCAGTGCAATAACTACAGGTATCCCTGTTTCCAATAATTGTGTGGTCAGATATAGATTACGTTCAATGTTAGATCCATCAACAAGATTCAAGATTACATCCACATCGTTCTCCAGCAAATATTTACGGGAAACCACTTCTTCTAGTGTATAAGGAGATAAGGAATAGATGCCTGGAAGGTCTGTAATGATAACATCCTTACGCCCTTTCAGCCATCCCTCTTTTTTTTCTACTGTAACACCCGGCCAGTTACCTACATATTGGTTAGAACCAGTGAGTTCATTAAACATTGTGGTCTTACCACAATTCGGATTACCTGCTAACGCAATTTTTATTTCACTCATCATACCCTCCATAATACACAGCTGTGTATCAGTCAATTAAAATATTTTCAGCTTCTGCTTTGCGCAAAGTAAGTTCATAACCGCGTACAGTAACTTCAATAGGATCACCTAGCGGAGCTACTTTACGTACAAATACAGAAATCCCTTTAGTAATCCCCATATCCATAATTCTACGCTTTACGGCACCTTCACCTACTAATTTAGCTACTGTAATAGTCTCCCCTATATTCGCATCTTTTAATGTCCTCATATATCCTCCATATTCAAATAAATATTTTGGCAGCCATAGCCTTATTTAGAGCCACTCTTGCGTTTTTGACATTAACTATAAGGTTACCATCATATTCCGATATAACTGTAATCGCGGCACCTTCCACAAATCCCATTCCTTCTAGAAACCTTCTGGTTTCGCTTTTTCCATGTACTGCAGTAATGGTATTCTCTTCACCAGGTTTAGCCATCAATAACGGGATCATAGTTTCCTCCGCAATGGTTAGCTTAGGCTAACCATTTGATATTTTAATAGTTAGTTCTCACTAACTATTAAAAGAAGTTTACCATAACTTATTTCCATTGTCAACATATGTCTTTCAATTATTTCCCCTGTCTATATTTATTGCTATACGGAATTCAGCTGCATTATAAAGCAATTTCTCATAAAATACGGCATCTTACCAGTCGATAAGATGCCGTTTCCAAGTCCTATTGTTTTGCCTTATTTCTCAAGTTTCAGACCTTTTTATACAAAATCCTAACAGAATTCAGTACGCACAACAATGACACTCCTGTATCCGCAAAAACTGCAGCCCACATGGAAGCATATCCAAACAGCCCAGCAACCATAATAATAACTTTTATTATCAGAGCAAACGCAACATTTTGCCAAGCAATAGCTGCCGTAGCCTTAGCTATTTCAATGGCCTGAGGTATAGCTTTCATTTCAGATGTCATAAAAACAACGTCTGCTGCTTCAATAGCTGCATCTGCTCCACTTCCCATAGCCGCTCCAACATCTGCTCCTGCTAAAACAGGGGCATCATTTATGCCGTCACCTACAAACATTACTGCTCCGTATTTATTACGCACTTGGTTAAGCTCATTCAGCTTATCTTGCGGCAACAGTTTAGCACGCACTTCATCTATACCAGCAACTTCAGCTACTGCATCAGCCTCTTTCTGGCCATCACCCGTCAACATAACTGTAACAAGCCCCTGCTTTTTAAGAACCGCAATTGCTGCTTTGGCATCATCTTTTATGGTATCATTTATGAGCAATTGACCCAGATATTCACTGTTTTTAGCTACTAATACTTCACTGCCATATGTTGCTTCATTGTAACCAGTATAATCAATGTCAAAACGTTCCATAAGCTTTACGTTGCCGCACAATACTCTGTCCTGTCCGTAATAAGCCACCAACCCTTCACCGGCAATTTCTTCAAATTTCTCAGGACGGTTTAGTATCAAATTACGTTCTGCTGCAGCATTAACGATACTTACGGCAATAGGATGCGTAGAAACCTGCTCAGCTCCTGCGCATACGCTCAATATTTCCTCTTCAGTATGGCTATTGGTTTGATTAACTTCCTGTAAAACAAAGTTGCCTTTAGTTACAGTTCCTGTTTTATCCATAATAACAGCTGCCACATTTTTCAGAGCCTCCATGGCAACCCCGCCCTTAAACAAGATGCCAAATTTTGATCCAGCCCCTATTCCAGAAAAAAAGGCAAGTGGTACGCTCAGAACGAGCGCACATGGACAGCTGATTACCAAAAATGTCAATGCTGTATAAATCCAGTATTCCCAGTCGCCAGTTATAAGTGAAGGAATCACTGCCGTTGCAATTGCAGCAAAAACTACAAAAGGAGTATAAATTCTGGCAAAACGTGTGATAAAGCGATCAATCTGCGGTTTGCTGGCTGCAGCATTTTCTACAGAATCCAAAATCTTGGTAACCATGGACTCCTCTAAAATTTTTTCCACACGAATCCTCAGCATTCCGGATGTATTTACGCAACCGGAAACCACCTCGTCGCCAAATCCCTTTTTTACCGGGACAGGTTCACCGGTAACGGGTGATGTATCCAGCAAACTTTCACCGTCAATAACAACACCATCCAAAGGAATCCTATCTCCTACGCGAACCAGCAAAATATCGCCCACATGTGCTTCCGCTGCAGGAATAACCTTTACTTCTTCCCCTATCAGAAGATTTACTACCTCAGGCCGCATATCCACTGCGTCCATAATCTGTCCACGGCTTTTTTCCACGGCCCTAGCTTCAAAAAATTCGCCTAAGCGATAAAAGAACATTACACCAACCGCTTCTTCCCACGCTTTAATGGCAAAAGCACCGAGAGTAGCAACTGTCATAAGGAAATTTTCATCAAAAACCTTACCTTTTGCTATATTTTTCAAGGCAGTAAATACAATGCGCCCTCCTAAAAGCACATAAGCTATTATTAATGCGTACATATGGTATTCTTCAGGTATTATCTCAAGCCATTCTGCAGCAATAAAGATAACTCCACCAACTATTATTTCGATTAAGGATCTCTGCTCGTTAGAAAAAGAGAGTATGCCGCCACTCTTTGCACGACTTTCTATTGATGGATCAAGTACTGCTCCATCAATCTCCTTTAAAACGACCCCGTCCTCCACTTTATCAACAACAGCCTGCATTTTTTCAAGCAGTCCATCATATCCTGCGGCCGAAATACGCAGTTTCTTCGTTGCAAATGTTAACACAGCTTCATTAATCTCAGGCATCACAGCCAAGGCACGTTCTATCTTAGCCCCACAATTAGCACAGTCTAGATTTTCTACAAAATATACTCTGCTGTTTTTGTTGCTTACTTTTTCAGAAAGATCAACAAGGACAACCCCATCCTCTACCTTATCAACAACAGCCTGCATTTTTTCGAGTAGCCCGTCATAATTAATAGCTGAAACCTTTAGTTTTTTCGTTGTATATGTCAGCACTGCTTCTTTAATTTCCGGCATTTTGTTTAATGCGTCTTCAATTTTAGCACCGCAATTTGCACAATCCAGATTTTCTACCATATACATTCTGGACCCTTCCTGGCTGCCAATAGCACTAGTTCCTCGCGGAATGATTTCGACATCGGATTCAATAGATGTGCAAATCTGCCGAATTACAGGAAGCAATGCCTCGTGATCTTTAGCTGAAAGGCGCAATTGTCTCGTAACGAAACTGATGTTAGCATATGTAACGCCAGGCAATTCCTTTATCTTACGCTCCATTTTTGCAGCGCAGTTAGCACAGCTAAGATTTTTCAACAAATAAACACGCTTAATGTTTTCGGCGTCAGGCATACGGCATGTACAATTAGCCAAGCTCTCGCCGCAAACATCACAATATTCCTCATGTGGATGACAGATTTCACACTGACAATCATCCGGATGCCCCTCAACATGGTGGCTATGTCCATGATGTTCCTCGCCACAATCACATCCGTCCTCATGATCATGATGGTCGCCATAGTTATCCTTTTCTTCCTCAGGTTTATAGCCTGCACCATGAGTATGGCTGTGAATATGTCCTTCTCCATGACTATGATCATGTCCGCAATGGCCACATGTACAGCCCTCAGGATGATCCTCGTAGTTCCCTTGGATATTTCCGTCAAAATGTCCCAAGGATTGTTCGTCTCCAGAACCACTCCTGACATCCTCCAGATCATGTATTTTCTCATCCATTTTAAATGTATACCGCCTTTCCAATTGTCCGTGCAATCAATAATTCATATAAATTAAAAAACAAAAAGCACATATAGAAACTTTTATCAATAATATTATAACATATGAGCTTATATTCATCTATATTTAATTGAAAATTTTTTGTGAACTTTTAAGGCTGCCCTTTAAAAAAAAGGTGCTGCTTCTTAAAGCAGCACCTTCTCTTAGTCATTTTACAATATGACAGGCTACCCAGTGTCTTGGTTCAACCTCTTTTAGTTGGGGCTTCTCTTTTTTACATATATCTTGACAATATTCGCAGCGGTTCTGAAAAGGACACCCTGTCGGAAGATTAACAGGACTTGGAATTTCTCCTTCCAGCGGCTGAATTTTGTCGCCTGGCTTAAAGTCCACCTTAAATACTGCTTTCATTAAGGCTTTTGTATATGGATGCTTGCAGTCTTCAGAAATACGGCCTTTTTCCATCCATTCAAGAATGTTGCCGAGATACATTATGGCAATTTGATGACACATTAAATCAACAAGGCCAAGATCATGGCAGATAAACAGATAGGTTATGCCTTTTTCTTTCTGCAATTTAACGAGAAGCTCGCATACTTTTTCCTGCACAGACACATCAAGAGCAGATGTTGCTTCGTCACAGACAATAATCTGCGGTTCAAGAGAAAGGGCTCTGGCAATACCAAGCCTCTGGCGCTGGCCTCCACTCATGCTGTGCGGATAGCGATCTTTAAATTCCGGCGGCAACTCAACCATCTGGAGAAGTTCTGCAGCTTTTTCATCAATTTCGCTGTCCTTTATAAGCCCGTAATTTTTCAGCGGCTCGCAGACAATATCCTTGACCAGCATTTTAGGATTAAATGCTGCCGTAGGATCCTGAAAAACCATTTGAATATGGCGTCTGTTCTGGCGTTTTTCCTCACCTGTGGCTTTTAATATGTCCTTGCCCTCAAAAATAGCCTCGCCTGTCGTAGGAGGGTGAATTTGTAGTATAGTACGCACAAGTGTACTCTTACCGCAACCGCTCTCACCTATAATACCAAGTGTCTGCCCTTTATAGGCACAGAGATTGATATTATCGCAGGCAGTTAGAAATTTACCTCCATCGAGGGCAAATTTTTTAGTCATATTTTTAATTTCAAGAACTACCGGTGCTCTGCCATCAGAAGATACATTCTGTTCTGCAACATTATTCATAATCTGTACCTCCTATATATAGCGTTCGGCGCCTATTACCGGTACTGCCCTTAAAAGCTGTTTGGTATAGTCGTCTTTCGGATTGCCGATAACATCTTCACGTTTTCCGCTTTCAACAACCCTGCCGCCCTTCATAACCATAATTTTATTAGACATATAAGAAGCTACCCCCAGATTATGGGTTACGATAATAACAGCAACATTGTATTGATCACGAACATCAACTATCTGACGAACTATCTGTGCCTGTGTTGTAACATCAAGTGCACTTGTAGGTTCATCAGCCATAAGAATTTTAGGACTGAACACCATAGCCATAGCGATACCTACACGCTGACGCATCCCGCCTGATAATTCAAATGGATAACTGTTCATAACAGTATCCGGATTTGGAAGGCGCACATTAGTAAGCATATCGCTAGCCATCTTATAGGCTTCGTCTTTAGATTTTTCAGGTGCATGCGTTCTGATATAATCAATAAACTGGCCTCCTATCCGGCGGATAGGATTAATCATGCTCCCGCTGTCCTGAAAAATCATAGACATCTGTTTGCCACTCATATCACGCCATTGATCACGGGTATTCTGCAATACATCTTTGCCATCAAAAATTACTGTTCCGCCGCTGACGCGTCCAGCGCCCGGCAAACATCCCATAATAGCACGAATAACCGTAGTCTTGCCGCTGCCGCTTTCACCGACAATGGAAAGTATTTCGCCTTTTTCAAGTTCAACATTAGCCCCAGCTACGACAACTTTCTTGCCGTAGCTGATTTCTAAATCTTTTACTTCAAGAAGCATTACTTATAATCCCTTCTTTAACTAAAGCTTATTTGGCTCCAGCAGGTTTAATATCCTTTGTAATCCAGTAGTAATCGCAAGGCTGGATTTCAGCACCCGTAATTGAGAGATTGCTTACCATATTGGTCTGCGGATAGCCGAATACGAAATTAGGAATATCTTCCAATATAATCTTCTCCATTTCGATTACCAATGCACGACGTTTAGCAGGATCAAATTCCTTTATCAGTTCATCGCCCAGGGCATCAAATTTAGGATTGCTGTAGCCGCTGCCATTTTGCGGATTGCTGCCGTCAATATTGCTCCTAACATACTGATTAATGAATACTTCTGGATCTCCTGCCTGCAGGGTAAGTATGTTGGAAATCATTAAATCATATTCCCCACGCTGGCCCATACCGTCTATTACATTATAGTCAACATTCTTCAGATTAATTTTAAAACCAACTTTTGCAGCATCAGCCTGCGTAGCTTCAGCATAAAGAGGAAGCTCAGCACGGCCACTGTAATATACAAAATCCAGTTCCAGATTTTGGCCATCTTTATCCAAAATACCGTCGCCGTTTGTATCTTTCCACCCTGCTTCCTCAAGCAGTTTTTTAGCCCTCTCAACATTATACTGATTCTGATCGAGTTTTTTAATTTCATCAAATCCATAGTCTACAGAAGGCGGCAGATAAGGTCCTCCAGCTATAAAAGTCCCTTTCAGCAGAACCTTAGCATAAGTTTCCCTGTCCAGCGAAGATACCAGCGCCTGACGTACACGAAGATCACTTAAAGGCTTGCCTTCCCTTAAGTTAGTACGAGCCAGCACGTCACGCAGGGAAGCAATTTCGCTGATATAGAATTTTTTCTTATCCTGGAACAACTGCAGGTCACCAGAAGCGATATTTACAGCTGCATCAATTTCACCGGACTGCAAGGCCATGGCACGGGTATTTGTATCGTTAATAGCATTAAGTTCCAGGTTCTTAAATGGAACTGCCCCATCCCAATAGTGGGGATTAGCTTCCATGGATGTCTTTTCCTTGCTGTAGGATTTTACCATATACGGACCTGTACAAATAGGTCCCTGTTTAGCGTAATCGCGGTCGGTAACGCTGGTATCAATAATTATAAACAGCGGATCGCCAAGCATCCCAGGAAGTGTAGCTACAGGGACTTTAGTCTTGATTATTACATTCTGTCCATCAGAAGTAATGGATTCATACTCAAACATTGCTTTGGCACGGGCTGCCTTTGCAAAAGTACGCTCAATAGATTTTTTGGCTGCTTCACCGGTTACCTTGTTACCATTGGAATAAACGGCATTATCCCTGATTTTGAAGGTCCAGGTCAGCTTATCGTCACTTACTTTCCAGTTTTCAGCCAGCCAGGGAGTCGACTTCATCTGCTTGTCGAATTTTACCAGGCATTCACCTAAGCCGTAGCGCATTACACTCCATCCGAAATAGTTTTCCGTAGGTTCTAGGCTGTCATCGAAATTTGTCATGCCAAACTTCAGAGTATCTTTGGCAGCCGGTTTCTTATCGCCACCGCCGCCACCGCAGCCTGCCACTGCCAATGCCAATAAGCCAATCATTGCCGCTGCTGCGGTAGTTTTTACTATTTTTTTCACGATACATCTCTCCTTTGTTTTTACTGAAATTTTTATAATTACTTTATTGGACTAACAGGATAACAATTAATTTTCTTGACGAGGATCAAGTACATCACGTAAGGCATCGCCCCATAAGTTAAAGATAACTACAGTAATAAAAATCGCTATACCAGGAAAAATCATAAGCCAAGGAGCAGTCTGCATTTGCTGCCGCCCTTCATTTAACATTAAGCCCCATTCAGGAGCAGGCGGCTGGCTGCCAAATCCAAGGAAGGACAGTCCCGCCATTTCCATCATCATTGCACCGATATCGGAAGCGGCTGTGATTACCATAAGCGGCAGAATGTTAGGCACGATATGAGTCCACAAAATATGCACTGCTTTGCCTCCATTGACTACAGCAGCTTCTACAAAGTCACGCTTTTTAATTTTTAAAACCATACTGCGGGCCAAACGGGCATATTTAGTCCAACTTACAATAGTCAATGCTATGATAGCATTAAACAAACTTCCGCCCAAAACACCTGCGACGGCAATTGCCAAAATCATGCCAGGGAATGAAATCATCATGTCAGAAAAACGCATAATAACAATATCTACTTTACCGCCGAAATAACCCGCAAGAATCCCGAGAGTCGTTCCAACAACAAAGATGATAGCTACAAGCATTAACACACTGCTGATAGAATACCTGGCTCCATATAAAATACGACTGAAATTGTCACGGCCAAGTTTGTCAGTGCCAAATAAATGCTCTGCTGAAGGAGGCAAATATGCATTCTTCATAATTGCTTCTAAAGGATCATACGGTGAAATAACCGGAGCCATAATGGCTATAAGTAGGAGCAGAGCTACTAAGCCGCTGAAAAGGGCAAATGCACGATTGGTTTTTAAACCCTTGATAATAGTTTCCATGCTATTTACCTACCTTTCTCAGCCGCGGATCCAAATAGTTATAGGAAAGGTCAACAACCAAATTGATAACCATGTACATTAAAGCGATCCAAAGTACTATACCCTGTACCAGCTGAAAATCGCGATAAGTTATGGATTGTACGGCCGTTAAACCAAGACCTGGCCAGGAAAATACCATTTCGACTACCGATGCGCCGCCTAACAGACTGCCCAAAGACAGCCCAAATAATGTGATCAACGGCAACATGGCATTAGGAAGAACCTCTCTCCACAGAATATGGCTCTCACTCATTCCACGAGCACGGGCACCAACAACATAATCCTGACTCAATTCTTCCAGAACAGTAGCACGTACCTGCCGTGTATATTTTGATGCCATGACTACACCTAATGTGGTCATGGGCAAAATTAATGTATCAAAACTTACTCGGCCTCCAACAATAGGAAGTATTCCCAACTTCAGCCCAAAAATCCACAATAGCATTAAGCCCATCCAAAAGTTTGGTACCGATACACCTATGAAGGTAAGTCCCCGTATGAAGTAATCTACGGGTCCATTGCGATGCACAGCTGAAAAAATTCCTAGTGGCACAGCAAAAACCATCATAAATACAGATGAAGCCACAGCCAAAATTAATGTAGCCGGCAAATGATCCATAAGTACGTCAAACACAGGTTTCTTCCTCATATAGGAAAAGCCCAGGTCTCCTTGCAACGTATTCCCCAACCAACTCAGATATTGGAATATAAACGGTTTATCAAGGCCCAGCTCATGGCGCAGAGCGTCTATTTCCGCCTGAGTTACCATAATATCCTGATTGCCGGCGATCATCTGGCGTACAGGATCCCCTGGAGCCAGCATTATAAGGGCAAAAGTTATAAAACTTATGCCCAGCAGCACGAGGATGATTTGCCCTATACGGGCCAATACTTGTTTTTTTGACAAAACACATCATCTCCATCATTTAATATAAATAAAATAAATCCTTTCCTGCCGTGACAGAAAAGGACATACGAACAGTAAAATTTACTAAACCGCTCATATATCTTCTGTCGCTCGCAGAAAACATATACCATCCAAGGCTGGTTCTGACTTAGCACTTAAAGCATCACAGTGGCGTGACCGTTGTGGATTTTCACCACATTCCCTATTTACCCTTATATCGGGGACCCTAGAATACTCAGTATATTTAATTCAGTAAATTTCGCAAATAAATTGCATTATTATTATAATATCTATTCCTATTAAGTTCAATACCCCTAGGGGTATAAAATTTATTTAATAATTTATTTTATTATCAAATTGGTATTTCAATTTTTTCAAATACATCCGTAGCACCACTGATTGTGTCGCCATGAAAAGCAAGAGAGCAATCCAAAGCCCACCATTATCAAATAAAGGTACCAGGATATGTTGGGAAATATAAAAGACAGTGACAGCAATTAGCATCATATTGCGTACTGGAGCGGTATACGTAGTGCCGCAAAAAACACCATAAAGTACCATCCCAATGCCAGCACAAATAGGATAAAGCGCAACATACCATTTATAAGTTTCCGCTGCAGCAACAACCTCGGCAATATCCGTAAACAGACGAATAAAGAACTCGTTGCCAAGAAAATAACTGCCCATTAACAATACGGCCAGAACAACCAGCCACTTATAGGTCATCTTTATTCCCTCATCAAGCAATTTGCGGCTATGTTCCCCCATGGCCTTTCCAGAAAAAATTGCCGCAGCATTAGCCATTCCGTCAATAAGATAACTCATTATGTCCTTAATTTGCAGCAATACAGCATTAGCGGCCAACACTACTGTTCCCAAAGTCGCTCCTACGGCAGCCATAATATTATTTACCGTTAACAGGCAGGCTGTTCTGATCATTAAGTCCGCATTAACCCTAAGCATACCTACAAAGCTTTTCCATGAGAGAATTTCTTTGTAATCAAGTTCCTTATAATTAAATTTACCGTAAATATGCATCAATAGTCCGCCCATCACTCCTCCATAAATTTGACTGATTAAAGTAGCCCAGGCAACCCCTTTAATTTCAAAATGCCAGTAAAGTACAAAAGCCCAGCTTAAAATCATATTTAAAATATTCATGGACATTTGGAGAGATACTGCGGCCTTTATCCTAGTCTGGCCCATAAGCCAACCAAGAGCCACATAATTAAATAATACAAAAGGGGCACCCCAAATTAAAATTACATAGTATTCAATACAAAGGGCAGCAACATCAGCCGCCGGATTTATCATTCCAAGATATACCGCAATAACAGGTCGCTGTAAAATAATACACAATGCGCTGATTATCAGAGCAATTATCATAGGCTTAAAAAAAGCCAGCATACTGAGCCTATTATCCTGAGCACCAAGAGCCTGAGCAGCATATCCTGTAGTGCTAACGCGTAAAAATCCAAACAGCCAGTACAAGTTATTAAATAAAATAGCTCCAAGAGATACGGCAGCCATATATTTAGCATCAGGCAATTGTCCCATAACAGCTGTATTAACCGCACCCATAAGAGGTTGGGTGAGTGTTGAAATCATAAATGGCAGGGCCACTCCTAAGTATTCCCCATCAGTAAGCAGCTTCAAATTATCTCTCCTTTTATTTATTATAAAATTTTATTCAAATATACTCTTGTGTGAACAGGTTATCATATGTTATAATATATTGCAAGGATAAATTATATCGTTTTTAAGGAGCTGAGTAAATGTCTGAAGCCTTAAGCGTATGCGGTTTAAACATCGAACGTGGGAGCAAACTGCGTACTTATTTAACTGTACCAGATACTAATACAAAAATTCCTATCACTATTATTAACGGCAAAGAAGATGGTCCTACCTTATTTATTACGGCCGGCATACATGGGGGTGAATATCCTGGGATTGCGGCCGCAATGGAACTTGGACAGGAAATATCGCCAGACGATGTTCATGGCTGCCTTATCCTTATGCATCCGGTAAATATTCAAGGTTTTTGGGCGCGACGTGAGTTTGTTATACCGGAAGATGGAAAAAATTTGAATAGGGTTTTCCCTGGAAATCCTAATGGCACGTTGGCAGATAAAACTGCTTACCTAATCAGCAGTAATTTTTTTACAATAGCCGATTTTTATGTGGATATGCACAGCGGTGATATTCATGAAAGTCTTCATCCATATGTTTACTATCCAGGTCAACCTACTCAAGAAATTGAAACAAAATCACGCAGTGTAGCTAAGGTGCTCGATATGGAATATATGGTACGTTCTCTAGCAACTGGAGGCGCTTATAATTACGCTGCCAGTACTGGGCTTCCCTCTATTTTAATTGAACGTGGCGGAGCAGGTCTGTGTTTACACGAGGACATTACAGCTTATAAAGATGACATCCGTAATATTATGCGCAAACTCGGCATGTTTGCTCTTCCGGTGAAACCGAGACATCACTATCCTCGTGATATAGAAAACCTTATTTATCTTGAATCCATGGAAACAGGGTGTTGGCTGCATCATATTCATAGCGGCGAATTTGTGGAAGAAGGTCAGATCTTAGGGCGGATTACTGATCTCTTCGGCGAAACTATAACTACTTATTACGCAGAACAGACAGGTGTTATCCTGTATATATGTCCTGCTCTATCCGCTCCAAAAGGAACTGTTTTAGTCGCCTATGGCATTGTTAAAGCAGAAGATTAATAAATAAACCTTTCTATAAATATATGTAATCTTGTAGACTGCAAAATGCAGTCTACATTTTCTTATGTTATTAATGTAAAACAGAGCGGAAATTCCCGCTCTGTTTGTTAAAACAACTTAATTGTAATATTATCCAAAAGAATTTAATGGAAATTTCCAAAATAAGTCTTATAAAGCTGATCATATGCTTGGCTCTTCCGGTATTGTTCCAGAGCTTCATTCAGTTCTTTGACCAATTTCTCGTTATCTTTGCTAACAGCCATAGCTAACTTATCTTCACGTAAAATATGGTCTCCGGCAAATTTAACCTTATCGCCATATCCATTTGCGATAAAAAAGGCACCTGTCATTTTGGAAATTACGAGGCAGTCTGCTTTACCGTCTATTATATATTTCAAAGCATCTTCGTTACTGCGCAAAGGAATAATTTCTTCAGCAGTCCCAGCCTCTTTAGCAATCGTCATAGGCATACTGCCGTTTTCTACTGCAACACGTTTTCCTTTCAAGGCTTCAATAGTATCTCCCATATTATGATCCTTCGCAATGATAATTTTAAATCCGTCATTTATATACGTATTGGTAAATGCCACTTTTGCAGCTCGCTCTGGAGTTACTGTGATACCTGCAATAGCAATATCGTATTGTTTGGCATTTAATTCATCAAATATTTTACTGAATTCCACATTGACAAATTCCACCTTGTCATAGCCCATATGCTGCGCAAGTGCGGCAATTAAATCAATATCAAAACCTGTGTGGGCCTTAGTCTGTTCCTGATAATATTCATAGGGCGGGAAATTGGCATCAGTACCCACTTTCAGCACCTTCCCTGCATTGCCAGTATTACCCGAAGCGCTGGACCCAGGTGAACTGCTGCCGCAACCAACAACCATTGCCGCAAATACTATACACATCAAAAGTGTTAACAGTTTTTTCATATTTTACCCTCCATATATTGTTATTGTGAGAGTGTATTTTTCATAATAGATTCTTTTTTAATATTTTATCACACTATTTCCCCTTTTGTAAAGATG
>JAJQAO010000014.1 GCA_021203775.1 Phascolarctobacterium sp. | reverse complement strand
GCATTGCTCCTATTTTAAGTCCTGTACTTGGCGGACAGATTATCAACTTTTTCGGCTGGCGGTCTGTTTTTCGTTTCCTGACTCTGTGCGGAATAGCTCTTTTTGCAGCTTCGCTTAAAATTCTTCCGGAAACCCTTGAAGAAAAGAATCGGATGAAGGCTAACTGGCAACGAGTAATTGTTTCCTTCCTCATACTTTTCAGAAATAAGTCCTACCTTGCCTGCATGGTCATTCACTGTCTTATCCTTGGAGGCATGTTCGCCTATGTATCAGCTTCCACTTTCATTTTGCAGGTCGTATATGATTTTTCTCCGGTGGAATTCAGTCTTTGCTTCGCACTTAACGGCCTTGGTTCCATAATTGTCACAAAATTCTCTGCCAACATGATCATGCTCTATGATGAACAAACCCAGCTGAAGGTAATAACTAGAGTATTTACGTTTATCGGCATTGCTCTTCTTTGTATATCGCTGTTTAATATTCACATACTCCCTCTGCTTCTGATACTGCTCTTTATGATTAGCAGTTGTATAGGTGCCGGTCAGTGCAACGCTTTTTCACTTGCTATGCACCACATAAAAGGCAATGCTGGCAGCGCCTCAGGCCTTCTTGGCATTACCTCTTTTTTGATGGGAGCCATACTCAGTCCTCTTGTAAGCCTGGCAGGCGAAACATCCATTTTCCCTCTCGCTCTTATCATTTTCCTCTGCGGTACTATATCAATGTTTTCCTTAAGCACCCTTCCCTCATCTCCTCACTGATTTATTATACTTTTGTAATTTTTCCTGCTAGCATCTTGACTTATGGCAGGCTCCAGATTATATAATAAATCTAGCGAAATATTAAGGAGCATGTCTTATGCGGACTATATGGTATTTTATCGGTATTATTGATTTTATTCTAAGTGCCCTGACATATATGTACTACAGACAGAATTTCCCTTTTGCCAGGACCCTGCCGTTTCTATGCATTTATGCACTTTTGGCAGCGAATACAGTTATTTCCCGTATGCTGCCCGCATCATTTCCGTTGCCCATTTTGAAAATTTCTGCCTTCATAGGCGGCCTCTGGATTGCATTTATTTACTATTCATTACTGCTGCTTATTATACATCTGATTTTCTGGATATTTTCCAAAATTGTATCTTTTCATATGGCATCCGGCATGTTTGCAGCTTTCGGTGTCTGCTTCATTGTTCTTTTCATAGCCTGGGGCAGCTGGAGGGCATTCCATCCTGATATTCGCAGGGAAGAAATTTTTACGAGCAAACTTGCCCCTTCCGATCATTATAAAATAGTCGTTTTAAGTGACATACATCTGGGCCGGATTTTGGGCCGCAGTTATGCACTTGAACTTGCTGAACGGGTAAACAATGAAACCCCCGATTTTGTTTTAATTGCAGGAGATGTAATTGATGAAGGCATTGATTACATTGATAACGAAGATTCCCTTTCCGCCCTTGCGACCATGAAACCAAAAAAGGGGATCTATGTAGCCTTTGGTAACCATGATTATATTGACAGGCCGACCGTCTGGAAATTAATGCTTAAAGACGCCGGTATGACTGTCCTCCAGGATGACAGCTATATTTTGGATAATAAAATTAAAATCACGGGCCTGCATGATTTCAGATTTAATCAGGATCATATTTCCCTTTATGAGCAAGGCAAACATAACGATGCCTATTACAGTATCGTTATTGACCACCAGCCTAGGAAAATTGATGAGGCTGCAAAAAGCGGCTATGACCTTTATGTGGCTGGACATACGCATACCGGACAGCTCTTCCCTAACCGGCTGGCAACAAAAAAAATGTACAAGCTTGACTACGGCCGCGCAGAATTTAATGGTATGACCGCTATTGTAAGTAACGGCTATGGTTTCTGGGGACCTCCTGTACGTACGGAAGTCCGCCCGGAAATGATTGTCATTGACCTAAAAGGAAAAAACTAATTATTTATAATATAAATATTAAAACACCGGCAACCAAACGGATGCCGGTGTTTTTACTTTCCTTAACTTGTTCTTTTATTCAATCTTACCGTCCGCTGTGATCGAATTTTACCCTCTTGCCGGTCTTCTTCTTCTTTGCGTTTTCGCCTGTGACCTCATCGAGGTGGGCTATCTCGGCCTTCATATCGCGCAGATACTTGTCAGCCAGAGCCATGGAGAGGTCGGCCCTTGCAACTATACGCTGTACGGTTACAGCCTGCATGTTAGCAGGAAGAGGATAAGCAGGAACCTGCCAGCCGTGGATACGGAGTCTGTCGTCAAGATCATACAGTGTCCACTTTCTGTCTGAGCCTTTCTTCATGCGCCAGCAGATAATGGGGACCTCTTCTGCTGTTGCCATCATCTCGAACGGACCCATCTTGCCAATTTCTTTTGACAGATACTGCGCCACATCCAATGTCTTCTGATGGATCTCTTTGTATCCTTCGAAACCATTGCGCATGAACACAAAGTACTGTCCGACAATCTGTGAAGCGGAACGTGAGAAGTTGATGGCCATAGTAGCCTCGGTGCCGCCAAGGTAGCTTACGTTAAATATCAGCTCCTGCGGAAGGGCCTTTTCAGAACGCCATACAACCCAGCCGATGCCCGGGTATACCAGACCATATTTATGGCCGGAAGTTGAGATCGACCACACGTTGGGAAGACGGAAATCCCATTCAAGTTTAGGCTCTATGAACGGGGCAACCATAGCTCCTGAAGCGCCGTCCACGTGGATGCGTACCGGAACCTTCGCCTTCTTGTTGTATTTTTCCACTGCTGCATCAAGAGCTTTTACATCATCGTAACGGCCGGTATAGGTAATGCCTAAGATAGGTACGATGCCGATGGTGTGGTCATCGCAGAGTGCGACTGCAGCATTCACGTCGAGTGAGAGATGGTCTTCATCCATAGGGACAAGCCTCATATCAATATCCCAGTAGCGGCAGAACTTTTCCCAGCAGATCTGATAGCCTGATCCCATGACTAGGTTGGGACGGGTGGATGAGTAGATGTCGATGCCGGCTTTTTTGGCCAATGCTTTCCAGCGGAAAAGCATGGCAAGTCCGCCCAGCATACAGGCTTCTGAAGAACCTACGGTGGAAGTTCCCATGGGCTTCTCCGCCGGATTAGCGTGCCACAGGTTCTCAATTATGGCCACACAGCGGTTCTCAAGGTCGGCCGTCATCGGATATTCGTCTTTATCTATGGCGTTTTTCTCGAGAGTACCGCTCATGAGCTTTACTGCCTCGGGCTCCATATAGGTCTGTACGAAAGTGGCAAGGTTCTGATGCGCATTGCCTTCGGTGGATACGTATTCACGGATGAGTTCAGCTGCCACAAGAGGATCTATCGGCTCTTTGTTGAGGCTGGTGGTCGGCATCTCCACATCGGATGCCACCGAACCGAAAATAGGACTGGCAGAGCCTGTATGCTTGTTCATTTCTTCGATCTTAGTACGTCTGGTCATATGTATACCTCCTTATATTTTATCTTTATCTGAAATTTACTATCGCTGTTTATATACTTTTATTATTTCGCAGTTTAATTACCAGGGGTGACTCCCTTGTTCCAGTGACTGCGGAGGCTGTAGATGATAAACGGTATGAGGGCTACTATCACAAAACAGATGGCCAGTGTCGTTTCATACACCTTGTTCGCCTGCTCCGAAAGTTCCGAGGATGGGAAAAACGATATGATGAGCGTGCCTACGGTGATTATCATACCGATTCCGGCTATGATGCACTTTCCAGCCGTGCCTCCCGGCAGCTGGAAGAAACGCTTCAGGTCACTCCTCTGTAAGGTAAGCTTAAAATATGCCAGGAAGAAGAGAACGTAACCTATAAGATAGATCACCACCGTAAGGCCTATGGCTGTCAGATACGAAACTGATCCGCCAGATCCTCCTGAAAGGGCTTTGGATGCGCAGAGTACCGCATCCCAGAAAGTAACGATGATGCCCTGAAGCACTACGGTGCGCACGGAGACGCCGTTCTTGTTGGTCTCGGCAAACATCGGGGGAATGATTCCGATCTTTGCGGTATCAAGCAGTGCATGTGACGGACCGACTATCCAGGCAGATATCTCGGCCAGAACGCCAAGTGCCAGAAGCACAGCCACCAGATATACTACCCATGTCAGATTAAAATGATACTGGTAAATTGTCTCAAATGCCTGAATAACGCCGAAACTCATGTTGGCATCAAGCGTTGCCCTGTCCAGTGTCAGAGCCACAGAAAGTCCGCCCATAATATTGAACACTATAGCCGTCAGACAGAGGACGATCATTACCATCGGATAATTACGGTTAGGATTCTGTAACTCATTGATATGCGAAGCCGATGATTCAACGCCCATGTATCCCAGCACGAACGAAGCGAAAATCACCAGAGTGCGCAGCTGCGAGAAATCAGGAATGATGCTACTAATACCACCGAAAGCAAGCTGTGAAGTGCCGCCAGTAGCAAAGTAGGCGATAACTCCTCCCACAAGGAGGAATACTGGAACCACAATGCCAAAGATAAAGCCTACTCTAGCTATGATCGCTGTGAGTTTTGTACCACCCAACTGTGTTAATGTAAGTCCCCATACTATAACAGCAACGCCTATGAACATAATAAATGGATTATTATCGAGAGCATTCCATCCAAGAATGTATGAAAGCGCAGCCAACACGAAGAAACACATCGTAACAAAGCCCACGGTTATCTGGATCCACTGATAGAACAGGGCTGCAAAGCCCCAGCGTTCGCCCAGCATGTTTCCTACCCATGCGAAAATACCGCCGGATTCCTGCCCTTCGACTGTGGACATCTCGGCCGAACACATTGCAACCGGTAAAAACCAAAGTATACCGCCTACTATGAGGAAGAATACCAGGTGCAGACCGGAAGAAGCAAACGTCGGATATCCGTATACAGTCATGACCATGGATGCAGTCATGGCAAAGAACCCGAAGAAAGTTAATGTGCGCGCCACATCCTTAGTGGTATTACCACCAGCAGGCACAGCGCTTGGTTTATTTGGTTCACCCATAATGTTACCCCCTTAACTTTATTTTAAAATACTCATACTCACGCTATTTAGCGTTGTATTGTTTTTACTATTAGCACTTATTCATTCATTTCCGAAATTCAGTTATATTATACTCCTTTCCCCCCCAATTTCGTCAAGGTCTTATCCTTATCTTGAAAGAATAGGGGTGTTTCACCTGGCGACCATCGGATAATAAATAATAATGTTCCAATAGTTTTGTTAGTAAATTGTCAGCAAACGTTCTTTTTATCTTCAAAAATAAAGTGTTTATACGGGCTGCCGCAATCTGAGTAATCATTCCCACTCAATAGTTGCCGGAGGTTTTGACGTTATATCATACACAATGCGATTAACTCCAGGAATTTCATTGACAATACGACGTGAAACCTTATCCAGTACTTCATAAGGAATATGTGCCCAGTCGGATGTCATGCCGTCACTTGATGTTACTCCTCGCAACGCCACGGTATGGCTGTATGTCCGTCCATCACCCATAACGCCCACACTTCTTATATTAGGCAGACAGGCAAAATACTGCCATATTCTGCGTTCCAAACCAGCCTTTGCAATTTCCTCACGGAAAATGGCATCAGCTTCGCGGGTAATTTTAAGCTTTTCAGGAGTAATTTCACCAAGTACGCGGATGGCAAGTCCCGGCCCCGGAAAAGGCTGCCTCCATACCAGCTCACTTGGCAGGCCAAGCTCTTCTCCGACTGCGCGTACTTCATCCTTAAACAGCTCACGCAAAGGTTCAATAAGACTAAGTTTCATTTCCTTTGGCAGACCGCCAACATTATGGTGGCTCTTTATGGTAGCGGATGTACTGGTACCACTTTCCACTACGTCAGGATAAATTGTCCCCTGTACAAGGAAATCAATCTGTCCAAGCTTATTTGATTCTTCCTCAAAAACACGGATAAATTCTTCGCCGATAATCTTACGCTTTTTTTCAGGTTCTGAAACGCCTTTAAGTTTTCCAAGAAAACGCTCTGCCGCATTTACACGAATAAGATTCATATCAAACTGTTTTTTGAAAACAGCTTCTACCTGGTCTCCCTCATTTTTGCGCAAAAGACCATGGTCCACAAATACGCATGTCAGTTGTTTGCCTACTGCCTTGTGTACAAGAACTGCTGCAACTGATGAATCCACCCCGCCTGATAAAGCGCATAATACCTTTTTATCGCCTACTTTTACCTTTATTTCTGCAATCTTATTTTTGGCAAAACTCGTCATGGTCCAGTCGCCCTTTAAGTTGCAGATTTCAAAAAGGAAATTGCTCAGCATCCTTTTCCCGAAAGGTGTGTGCTCAACTTCAGGATGAAACTGTACGCTGTAGAGCCGCTTACCTTCATTCATCATAGCTGCAACCGGGCATTCTGCCGTGGTAGCGATCATTTCAAAGCCATCTGGAACATCAGACACATAATCTGCATGGCTCATCCAGGAAATATTTTTCGGTTCCAAACCTTTAAAAAGTACGGCATTGCTGTCAAGGTTTATCGGTGTTTTCCCGTATTCGCGCACGTTGGCACTATCTACTCTGCCGCCCAGGGCCTGAGCCATGAACTGATGGCCGTAACAGATGCCGAGAATCGGTATCCCCATATCAAATACGCCTACATCAACCTTGGGAGTATTTTCTGCGTAGACGCTGTTCGGCCCTCCAGTAAAAATTATTGCCTTGGGATCCTTCGCTTTTATCTGGTCCAAAGTATAGGTATATGGAATGATTTCACAATATACGCCACACTCGCGCACACGCCTTGCAATAAGCTGATTGTATTGCCCGCCGAAATCAATGACCAGGACCAGTTCATGGGCTACTTTTTCCATGCTGCCGCACTCTCCTCATTTTTATCCGAGTTCTTCTCCCTAAATTTCTCAGCAATTATGCTTTAATCTTACCATAAACTAGCCTTAAAAACAATTTGTGTCCCCGTATTCCGGCAAATAAAATATCCTGCACGCATTTTGCGTACAGGATATTTTATTTATTTTAATCTTTAATTTTTATTTCACTTACATCATGCCAGGCATGCCGCCGCCCATTGGCATTCCAGCTGCCGGAGCTGCATCTTTTACAGGTTTGTCTGCTACTAGAGTTTCGGTAGTAAGTACCATAGCTGCTATGCTAGCCGCATTCTGCAGTGCGGTTCTGGTAACTTTGGTTGGATCAACAATACCTGTTTTAACCATATCAACATATTCTTCCGTCAATGCGTCAAAACCAAAGCCTTTGCGGCTGCGTTTGATGGTATCGACAATAACGGCTCCTTCCAGCCCTGCATTGCATGCAATCTGACGCACAGGCTCTTCAATAGCACGTTTTACTATGTCAACGCCAGTTTTTTCATCACCGGTAACCTTGATTTTAGCCAGAGAAGGCTGTACCTGCAGGAAAGCGGTACCTCCTCCTGCCACAATACCTTCCGCAACAGCTGCACGGGTGGAGTTCAGCGCATCCTCAATACGCAGTTTCTTCTCTTTCAGTTCAACTTCGGTAGCAGCGCCTACTTTAATTACGGCAACGCCGCCTGCAAGTTTTGCTAAACGCTCCTGCAGTTTTTCCTTATCGAATTCGGATGTGGTTTCCGGAATCTGTGCACGGATCTGGGCAACACGGGCTGCGATTTCCTTTTTCTTACCCATGCCATCAACGATAGTTGTCAGTTCCTTGTTTACGCGAACCTGCCCAGCCTGCCCCAAATCTTCAAGGGAGGCGCTGTCAAGCTTCCTGCCTACTTCCTCGCTGATTACTGTGGCACCAGTTAAAATTGCGATATCTTCCAACATTGCTTTACGGCGGTCACCAAATCCAGGTGCCTTTACAGCTACGGCACGGAAAGTACCGCGCAGTTTATTAACGACCAATGTTGCCAGCGCTTCGCCTTCAATATCTTCGGCTATGATCAAAAGTTCCCGGCCACCCTGAACAACTTTTTCCAGTACAGGCATAATGTCCTGAATCATGGTTATTTTACGGTCGGTAATTAATATCAGCGGATTGTTCAATACTGCTTCCATTTTATCCGCATCAGTAGCCATGTATGGAGAAATATAACCGCGGTCAAACTGCATCCCTTCCACCGTTTCCAAGCAGGTTTCCATGGTTTTTGATTCTTCAACTGTAATTACGCCGTCATCGCCGACTTTTTCCATAGCATCTGCAATCAGCCTGCCAATCTCTTCATCGGCAGCGGATATCGAAGCTACCTGAGCTTTTGCTTCCTTAGTAGCCACCTTTTTGGAAATAGCCTGCAATTCTTTTACCAAAACATCGACTGCTTTTTGAATGCCTTTTTTCAAAATCATGGGATTAGCTCCTGCAGCAACATTGCGCATGCCTTCATGGATCATTGCCTGAGCCAGAAGGGTTGCTGTAGTAGTTCCGTCGCCAGCTACATCATTGGTCTTTATGGCAACTTCCTTTACCAGCTGGGCGCCCATATTTTCAAATGGATCGTCAAGCTCAATATCCCGTGCAATGGTAACGCCGTCATTGGTAATGGCGGGCGCACCGAATTTTTTCTCCAGCACAACATTACGGCCTTTGGGCCCCAATGTAATCTTTACGGCATCAGCCAGTGCATCAACGCCGCGTTCCAGACTGCGGCGTGCTTCTTCATTAAATTTAATTTCTTTAGCCATCTTCTTATCGCTCCTTTTTTCTTTACCTGATTTATGCCTTAACTATTTGTCAAATACGGCGTAAATGTCGCGTTCACTGAGAATCAGGCAATCTTTTTCATCAATTTTGAACTCAGTGCCTACATATTTAGCAAACAACACCTTATCGCCAACCTTAACATCAGGCTTTACGCGAGTACCGTTTTCCAGCAGTTTCCCTTTGCCCACTGCAATTACCCTGCCAGTCTGCGGTTTTTCCTTAGCTGCAGTATCAGGCAGATAAATACCGCTGGCAGTTTTTTCTTCCTTGGTAACAACCTCAACTACAACATGATCTGCTAATGGTCTCAACATCTCTGAAATCCCCTTTCATATAAATTATTAATGATGTTATTTATTTTTCACTTTGTTAGCACTCTTTTTGTTCGAGTGCTAACTGTAATTATTATTATAGTACTTTATTTTAAAAATGCAATAGTATTTTTGAAAAAATTTACATTTTTTTCGCAAAATTAACTTCGATATCTAAAGAATTGCCCTTCGGACCTGTTTTTTTTAATGGCGAAGCTGAATTTTTACTTATTGAAGCACTTTTTTTCTAAAATTAATCTCTTTTCACTTTTTCCGTTCGGCTGCTCTTTTTATACAAAAATCACTTCCGAGCACAATAAAAAACGGCCGGGATCTCTCTGCTACCCGGCCGTATGTATCCTTACTATTTCATTCTTTTTTTGTCGGCGTCAATAATTTTTTCCGCCAGTTCTTTCAATGTAATACGCTTCGACATGCTGAACTGCTGCATTTTCCGATATGCTTCCTGCTCTGTCATACCATGTGCGGTCATTAAAATACCCTTGGCGCGGTCCAAAAGCTTTCTGGTTTCCAGGCTCTCTTTCAGATTACCCACTTCTTTATTTAAAGTCTGTATTTCAGCAAAACGGCTGACTGCTATTTCCATGGCAGGGAAAAGCTGTTCTTCACGCACAGGTTTCACCAGATAACCTATAACACCCGCATCTTTTGCCTTGTCCACAATATCCTGTTGGCTGTAGGCAGTTAAAAGAAGTACCGGCGCGATATTTTCCGACGCGATAATTTCTGCCGCCGTAATACCGTCCATGCCCGGCATTTTTACGTCCATAATGATAAAGTCCGGTTTCAGACTGCGGGCCATATTAACCGCTTCCTCACCATTTGCCGCCTCACCCGCTATCTCATGACCTGCTTCGGTCAGCATTTCGCGCAGGTCAAGCCGCAATATTGCCTCATCATCTGCAAGTAGAATCCTTAATCTTTTTGACATTCTTCCATACCGCCCTTCGGAATTATTACTAAAGCACTTACACCGCCGCTACTATTGGCATTTAAATCAAAACTTCCCTGCAAATCAGCTTCTGCCATAGTCTTAATTATTTTAAGGCCCAGGCTGCTGGTCTTTTTAATATCAAAGCCTGTCGGCATTCCTATGCCGTCATCCTTTATCTCAAGTCTATAGTTATCGCCTGCATCGGTGAAATTAACGTCGATCCTGCCCTTGTCACGTCCACAGAAAGCATGTTCAATGGCATTTTGCAGAAGTTCATTTAAAATAAGCGCTATGCTTGTCGCCTTCTCGGACGGAAGGCTTGCTGTATCTGCATAAAAATTAGTCTCCAGTTTAAACTCAGGCTGTACCATACTGCTTAAAATAGCCTGGTAAATTCCTTTGGCTACTTTAGCCACGTCAATAAGGCCTGTATCCTGCTGTGAAAGATATTCATGCACCACAGCAATGCTGTTTACCCTGCAGATGCAGTCTTTTAAAATATTTTTTGACTCACCTGTCTCTGCCCGACGTTCCTGCAGTCTAAGCAGGCTTGCAATGGTCTGCAAATTGTTTTTTACCCTGTGGTGGATCTCTTTTATCACCACGGATTTTATGAGCAATTCCTCATCCTTTTTTCGCAACTCCGTAATATCCTGCAGGATTACAAAGGCACATCCTTTATGCGGCTTTGCCACAACGGGCAGCACCCTCATGGAAATCAGGCGTCCGTGCATTGTATATTCCTTGCTCTCTGCAGTTCCGGTATCCATTACCATGCCTACTAAAGGCCAGTTTATTGCCATATCATTAGTGCGGCGTCCTACCAGATCCTTTACGTCCATTACTTCAAAAATATGCTTGGCTTCATTATTGGCGGCGATAATAATTTTATTCTTATCTACAACAATAAGCCCGTCTTCAGGAGACATCCTACCGTAGTTTAAATTTCCGTCAACCGGTTGTTTCATGCTGCGTAACAATTCTACAGCCTGGTTTATTATAATATCATCCGGAACCGCCGTGTCAAAACTTAATGCAGCGAAAGCCTTCCCCTTAGAATCCCTAAGTGGAAAAGCCTTAAAACTATTAAATACCCCCAACTCCCATTCGCGCAGTCCTTCAACTACCGTATTCTGCTGCAGGGCACGGTTTACCAGCGGTTCTTCCATAGAGCGGATCTTCTTTCCCGTTGCATCAGGCAGTCTGTTTCCTATCTGTGTCATGGGCTGCTCCTGCTTATACACGGTGAAAAACTTTTTATCACCTGCAGGCAAATAAACAGTTACCCTGGAATGAGCTATATCTGCAGCAAGACCCAATCCCGGCTCCATGTTCTGTAAAATATTTTTTTGTTCCGCCGTCAACTTGCTCAGCATGTTTTTGTCACCGCTTGCCTAAATGTCTTTTCCACAACACAGGAAGACTTATTCCACCTTTTTATCCACATTATCCACATGTTTATACACAGAGACTTACTATTTTTACGGCCTTTTTGCCTTTTATTGCTGCATTATTCACATTATCCACAGTTTTTTTATCTCCAGTGGACTCATATTTATCCAAGTTTAAGTGATGGACTGGCGTTTAAATCCAGTGGACTCTTTATACCTGCCTGCAACATAAAATAACCCCGGCAGGCAATCATAACAGCGTTATCCGTACATAAAATAGATGTGGGATGGACTAGCCGCGCACCGCATATTTTCGCCGTTTCAGCAAGATCTGCCTGCAGAACTTTATTAGCGGAAACACCTCCTGCCAGAACCACTTCACTGAGGCCGGTGTCAGATATGGCAGCTGCTGTCTTTTGCAGAAGAGCATCTACTATGGCCCGCTGGAAAGATGCAGCAACGTCAGCTGTGTTTATTTTTCTGCCTGCCTGTTCTGCACCGTGCATATAATTAATCACTGCGGACTTCAAGCCGCTGAAACTGAATTCATAAGGAGAATCAAGTTTAGCTATGGGAAATTCTATAGCCCTCTCATTTCCCCTCAACGCAAGTTTTTCTATTTCAGGACCGCCAGGATACGGCAGTCCCATGAACCGCGCAATTTTATCAAAGGCTTCTCCTGCAGCATCATCCCGCGTCTGCCCTAAAAGCTCGAAACTGTTGTAATCCATTACCTTAAGCAGGGCCGTATGGCCACCGCTTACCACAAGTGCAAGAAACGGAGGTACAAGCTTGTCATCTTCCAGAAAATTAGCAAAAACATGCCCTTCCAGATGGTTTACCCCAAGAAGTGGCTTGTCTGCCGCAAAAGCAAGTGCTTTAGCAGCAGAAAGGCCTACCAGAAGGGCGCCTACCAGTCCCGGCCCATAAGTTACGGCTACGGCGTCAATACCAGAAAGATTAATATTGGCATCTTTTAAAGCTTTGTCAATGACCGGCATTATGTTTTCAATATGTTTTCTTGAGGCAATCTCGGGCACTACACCGCCAAATTTCTGGTGTATGTCGATCTGTGATGAAATGACGTTACTTAAAACAGTACGTCCGTTTTTTACCACAGCCGCGGCTGTCTCATCACAGCTGCTTTCTATTCCCAGAATATAAACATCCCTTGTGCCCATGATGTCTCCTTATCTTCCTATAAAAGCCACATAATAACGGCTGCTTCATTGGTATTTTTGTAGTACCCTGGCCGCTCGCCCATGATTTTAAACCCGCAGGTCAAATATACTTTCTGTGCCGCAATATTGCTTTTCCGTACTTCAAGGGTGATGGCCTTTGCTCCCAGCCCCCTAGCCCGGCGAATGAGCGCCGCCACAAGCTTTGTGCCATAGCCTTCTCCACGCTCTGTACGCTGTACTGCCACGCGGGTTATCTGGGCTTCTCCTGCTACCAGCCAGAATCCTGCATAGCCTATAACTACGCCGTCCTTTTCCATGACAAAATAGTCTGTCATGGAGTTATTTATCTCATCAAGCAGCATGTTTTCCTTCCAGGCATCGGAAAAAGTTTCTGCTTCCAGCCTTACTACTGCATCTACATCTGCAGCCGCCATACTTCTGAAAGTAATATTTACTTCTGTTTCTGTCTTTTTTCCCACAATTCTTCCGCCTCTGACTTTCTTATGTAGTACGGCTCGAGGCCAAAAACATTTTTGTCCGTTTCAGCATTAAATACATCAATAGCAGCTATAGCCAAGGATGCTGCCTTAGGCCGTAAAATCTCCTTCGGTACCGCCTCTATATTTTCTGGCAGTTTATCCTGCAGCAGTTTATCACATTCTCCCAAAAGCATTGCTGGCATATCAGTGGCAGCGATACGGGAAAAAAGATCCTCTTTTCCAACCACACAAGCTGGCTGCAGTTCTTCTATCTTTCCGTACTGCCATCTATATATGGCTTGGTAATAATTGCCTTTTTGCGCATCAAGCACAGGGGATAGCACTACCCCTTCACGTGGCATGTTATATGCAAGACACCTTAAGGTTCCCACCCCTTTCAAATAACAATGCCAAGCATATGCCAGAGCCTCCGCTGTTGCGAGGCCAATCCTCAGTCCCGTAAATGATCCCGGCCCTATTGATACAGCAACCAAATCAATGTCACTTTTTTTAACCGCGCAGCAGGTAAGAATCTTCTCAATCTGGGGCACCAAGAGCACGGAGTGTGTCATGCCGGCATTAACATTGTATTCACCTATAATTCTCCTGTCGCGGCACAGCGCTACGCTACAGACCTTCGTTGCCGTTTCAATCGCCAAAGTCAGCATTGCGTTTTACTCCCTTTAAAATTTCTTCATAGCGCTTCCCAAAAGGTGTTAAAACAGCCCTGCGCAGAGAATCTTCACGTAGCAGTTCCACCTTTAAATATTCATCAGGCAATTCATCCGAAAATAGATCGGCCCATTCTATTAATGTTATTCCTTGGCCGCCCACATATTCCTGAAAGCCAATATCATCCAGCTCTTCTTTCCGTTCTATCCTGTATAGATCGAAATGTTTTATTTCAATATCCCGTCCCCAGTAAATATTCATAATGGTAAAAGTGGGACTTGTAACATCTTTTCCATTAGCCCCAAGCCCTGCGGCAATGCCGCGGCACATCACAGTTTTCCCGACGCCAAGACCGCCAGTAAGGCAAAAAATGTCTCCGTTTTTTGCTTCTTTGCCTAAAATTTCCCCTAAATTTTCCGTATCAGTTTCCGTCTTTAAAATGAATTCCATCTTTCCTCACTAACTAAAAAGCGGTACCGACCATGGCCGATACCGCGCCTTTTATTTTTGCAGCAGTGTTGTATTTCGCTCCAGAGGTTCTTCCAAGTCCATATATCCGCCGATGGAAGTTACCTTCTTCCCGTCCACCAAAATCTGAACTCTTTTTATTTCAGGAAATTCCGTAAGCGTATTCACAATAGCGCCGGTCAGCATAAATTCATTATACGACCCTTCCCCACGTTTGACAATCTCTTTGCTGAAATCGGCATAGGCCGTACCATCTTTATTTACCTTAAGACCCAGAACCTTCGTGCCTTGAGGTACAAGGCTTTCCATTTTATCACTGACAGGTTTCTTTGTAATAAGTGTCAGCAGCGCATTTTCTGGAAGCGATTTCCCGTTATCAGGCATGGTTATTTTTTCTGGCAGGAGTTTCTGGCTACCATCTGCAGCAGGTCTGTAAACAATATAGCTGATCTGTTTTGCTTCCTGCGGTTTTATATCAGGTTTTGTATTATCTCCTGCGCACCCGCCTACAATAACAGCAGCTACAAGCAACATAAGCAACAGTATCTTTTTCACTTTTCATCCTCCGTGATCCTATTTAAAGTAATCCTCAATTGCCTCAGCTATAAGCTGCGCAGCCTTATTCTGGAACCAGGCGCCCTTCATAAGTTTTTCTTCCTTAGGATTACTGATAAAGCACAACTCTAAAAGCGTAGCAGGCATACTGCAGCGTTTTACAACATAGAAATTAGCTTCGCGTATGCCAAGATCATCTACACCAAAATTAGAAGTCAGTTTCTTCTGAAGGGCTCTTGACAGTCTCTGATCATTAGCGCTCTTCGGGAAATAGTAGCTTGTAAACCCGCCCAGTCTCCTGTTTGCAGAAGCATTTATGTGCACACTGATAAAAATATCAGATCCGTGTTTTTCAGCCACGTTCACCCTTGCCTGAAGTTCATCTTTGTCACTGGCCCTAGGTCCACAGACGTCCACATCAGTAGTACGAGTCATAAAAACCTTAGCTCCGCGTTTTTTCAGCTGCTCTTCAATCTTTTTACTGATTTGGAGAGTGATATCCTTTTCCCTTGTTCCACTAGAGCCGATAGCTCCCGGATCCGTACCACCGTGCCCAGGATCAATCGTTATTATCTTATCTTTTATTCCTCCGCCAGTCCTGTATTTGGGAGCACTTTTTACAGGTGCGGGCGCAGGCTTCGCCGCTGGCTTTCCAGCTGGTTTTGCCGCAGGTTTTGCTGCACTCGCAGCAGCAGCAGGAACTATTGGCGTATCTGTTTTATCCGCCGTTACATCCAGGACAATACGGGCTGGCCTTTTAGTCTGCGGATCTTTTCTTAAAGTAAAGGCCTTATAATCATTTACAGTTATGGCCTTATTTAACGGCACTACAACCGTTGTCTGTGTCGCAGATGACGTTACGGCCATTTGGGTTGTGAGTGAACTTTTAATCTTAGTGCCAAGTTTAACACCGCTTTTTAATGGAGCAGATATTGTAAGTGTCAGCTGGTTGCCATTTAAACTTACATTATATGCAGTAAGATCCGTCATATCCACAACAAATCTCAATACATTATATTTATCAACGCCCCACTTAACGTCAGTTACCTGTGCGGCATTTACCGTTCCGCTAACCGCTATACATATAAGCGTTACAAGTAATACAAAAAACTTACGCAAAGATTTTCACCTCGCACAATTATTACCCGGATAATTGTCTATTTCAGCATTTTAAGTGCACTGTTGCAAATAAGTTCTTCCTCAGGGGTTGCACTTTCCAGTGCTTTTCTTGCCGCAGGCAGCACAGCTGCAATTTCGCCTGCCGCAAGACCCACGGTTCCATACGCTGCAATTTCGCCTGCCAGTCCGTGCAGATAAACGCCGCATAATGCAGCCTCCTGCAGGCTTATCCCCTGCGCAGCAAAGGCAGCAATCATTCCTGTAAGCACATCACCGCTGCCCCCTGTAGCCATTGCGCTGCATCCTGTGGTATTTACATAAACACTACCGTCAGGACAGCCTATAACTGTAGGCACACCTTTTAAAACAACCACTGCCTGCCACTTGGCAGCGTATTCTGCCGCTACGGTCAGACGATCCCTATCTATTTCCTCAGCTGTTTTTTTAAGCAGCCTTGCCATTTCACCAGGGTGAGGCGTTAATACCTTGTATGCCGACATTTTGGGCAGAATACCCAGATTATCTTTTAAAGCCGTTAAGGCATCCGCATCAATAACTACGGGAGTTTCCGTTTTCTGCAGAAAATCCAATACCGCATCCGTTGTAGTTTCCGATATCCCAAGTCCAGGTCCTATGGCCATTACATCTGCCTTTTCGGACCAGCGGAGCATCTCCTCTGAAGCATTGCCCCCTACGACCCCCGGCATAAGCTCAGGCAGTCCGTGTACCATAACTTCCGTAAGTTTTATGCTTAATACTTCGCGGCATGCGGCAGGCGTTAAAAGAGATACCAGACCAGCACCTGATTTTATCGCACCTGCGGCACACAATGCCGCGGCACCCGTAAACCCAGTACTTCCTGCTGCAATAACTACCCTGCCTGCATCTCCTTTATGTGCGTTATCGAAACGTACTGGCAAAAGATCACGCACAATATCCGCTGTCAATAAATATTTCCTGCTGCCGCATTCGGAAATAAGTTTTTCCGACATACCGATATCGGCCAGTACAATGCGTCCTGCATAATCCCTTGCAGGATAAAGCAGAAGCCCGCTTTTTATAAGTCCAAATGTCACAGTAACATCAGCTTTTACTGCTCCTTCGGCTACCATCCCGTTTGTTGCGTTAACTCCGCTTGGTATATCAACGGACAATATTGCCTTGCAACTTTTCTGAAGCATACCGCATATTTTAAGTTCCGCACCCTGAAGTTCTCCGTGGAATCCGGTACCCAAAAGCGCGTCAATGATAAGATCCGTTCCCAGACAGGATGCCTCTGCATAATCAAAATCAGCATCAGACTTAATGTGATGTATCTCACCGCCCGCCTTGCGGAACATAGCCATTTCTTTTGCAGCATCCCCTCCTATTTCTTCAGGAGATGTGCCCACTAATAGCACTTCTACCCTTATGCCATAGTTCATAAGCCAGCGGGCGGTTCCAAATCCATCACCGCCGTTGTTGCCTTTACCGCAGAGTACAACTGCTTTTATGCCTGACAGTTCCTCCAACATATCCAAAGCCACATCTGCTGCTGCTTTTGCTGCATTCTCCATAAGCAACAGTCCTGGAATAGCATACTGTTCCATCGCTGTTTTATCTAAAATTTTCATTTCCTGTGCAGTTACAATTTTCATTTATAAGCTCTCCATAATAACATAGGCCATGGCATTATCCCTGCTATGGCTTAAACTTACAGCAATTTTTTTTACACCTTTTTCCATGGCGAGATCTGCAAAATATCCGCTTAATTTCACTTCAGGTTTCCCTAAAGCATCAGGCAGAATTTCTATTTCTTTCATCTGCCCGCCGCGAAGACCTGTTCCAAACGCCTTTAAAACAGCCTCTTTAGCCGCAAAACGCGCTGCAAAACTTGCGTCTTTATGTTTACCGCGGGATATACAGTAATCAATTTCAGCTTTCGTAAAGACACGCTTCTGAAAGCCCTTTTCCTGCAGAGCCTTGCCCACTCTTTTTATTTCTATAATATCGCAGCCTGTACCTATAATCATTTTTGTTTCCCTTATGCTAAATTGCTAAGTACGACGCCTTTTTCATTTACTTTTTAATTATAAGGTATTCTTCTGTATTTTGCAAAAATGACAGCGCCATTTCACATAAGTTTCACTAATGCAGTCATGCAGACCACAAATAAAAATAAGGCAGGCAGCTGCCGTAAAATTACAACAGCCTCCCTGCCATTTTTACAATTCTTTTTTCGCTGCCAACCAGCCGATGACTGCCCCCAGATTCCTATTAAGCACCCTGCTGTCCGTACCACGCCCTAAGAGCTGCAACGTTGCGGTAAATCTCCTTGCCCTGAGATCTCTTATGATAGTACGACGCTCTTTATTTTTCACAGTCACCTTGCCGAATCCTTTTTCCTGCATGCTTTTCATGAGATAGAGCATATTAGCAAGAACTACGGCTTTTTCTTCAGAAGTCTCCGCTTTTTCTAAATCTCCCTGCCAATCTAGCAGCCGGCAGCGCACAGAATTTCCTGTTTCCAGATATTCTTCATTCTGCCAAGTCTGGTTATACAGCCAACTTAAGACGCCAAATATAGCCTGAGATAAAGTACCCGCAGCTGCCAAAAGCCGAATCCTTACGGTAGCTTCCTGTTTTACATCCTTTAACCTGTCGGACAATACATTATTTCCCAAAAGCATGGCATTGCGTTTTACAATACGCTTCCACAACTTCTGCAGCCTGTTTAAGGATTTCAAACTTTCCAGCGCTTCCAGCCATTTATCAATAATAACTTCTGCTCTGTTTACTGTATCTGCCGGTGAAAACACAGATCCGAATCTTAAAAAGCTGCGCAGATAAAGCAGCTCCCTTATTGCCAGTCTGACATTTTCTGGCAAAGCAGTCGTTTTAAAATCATTTTGCAGTGTCAAAAGACTGTCGGCACGGCGTTGCACTACCTTTAAAACCTCCCGGCGCGTATTACCGTCACTGTTCATTTTTATTTTTGGCTGGACAAAATTAATCTGAATTCCCAAAAGTTCCATGCCCCGGGCATATTTACTACGTCTTTCCGCAAAAAGCGGCACAACATGGGTTGCTCGTTCCGCAAAAGCCAGAAGTGCACCTTTACTTCCCTTTAAAACTTCTATTTCTATTTCCTCTATAGGCTTACGTTTTTTATCCGTAATAATTTTGCCTTTGTCAATAGCCAGTTCTGCTACCGTTCCATCAGGCAAATCCAGAATATAAGTTATACGTTCTACATCTACAGTAAACAGCTTACGCACGCCATTAGGAGCAAGCTCTGTAAGTTCATAATCCAATCCCAGTGCATCGAAGCCCTCCAAATGCGGCTCATCATTTTTTATAGGCAGGGTGAGTTCCATCCTTTCGCTTAATCCTGCGGCAGCATCAGAAGAAATTTTAACCGTAGCTTCAAAAGTTCCATCACCCCTGTCCCGGACCCTGTATGCAATTCCGTGTTCTTTAAAGGACAAATCTGCAGTGTCGTAGTAACTACTTACCAAGCGGCGTTTTTTCTCGCTGCCGGGACGGATGACTTTCTGCAGCAGGGGAGATGCTAAAAGCCGCTTTAAATCGCCCCTATTTACCAGCAGCTTTAATTCTACTTCCCTGTTATTATTCATGATTTTCCTGTTCCTCCTTTATTTTTTTTGCCTTCACCGCACTTTTTCCAGCAAATCAACGGAACACCAAATGCCAGCACCATTACCAAAATTGCCACATAAAAATTTCCTGTATCGAATGAATCTGCCAGAAAAATGAAAGCAATAGCTCCGGGAATCATTCCAAGCAGAGTCGCACCAATATAAGCATTAAGAGGTATTTTCAGGCTTCCGGCAATAATGCTTACCGGATCGTAGGGAAAAATAGGCACTGTACGCATCCACAATATTTTGGTAAAGCTGTTTTTTCGGGTCAAATACTTATTAAGCCGATGTCCCAAACTCCTACCGAAATTTTTCAGCAGCCAACGTCCGCCACCGTAGCGCCCCATAAAATAGCAGAAACATGCTCCGCCCAATCCTCCTGCAAGCAAAAACAGAAAGCCCCTATAAGAGCCAAAAAGAAGTCCAGCACTTAAATTAAGCGGAAGTGCAGGAAGAAGCAAAAGAGGTCTGATCGTATAGATCCCTATATAAATGAGTGGTGCCAGTGCACCAAATCCTGCTACCCAACGTCTGACATCCTCAACCGATGCAGGATGCGGATTATATGGGGAAATATAAATATAGTAGAGAACTGCTCCAAAAATAAGCAGATAACCTGTTGCCGGAAGCAATAGTCTTAATCTGTGGTTCTTTTCCATGAATTTTTAACCCCATTCACTTCACTTACTATCATACCTTGACGGATAACGATGCGCAAGTACACCTTAAGGTAAAAATCTCTCAACATTTCCATTACTAACGACTTTCATAAAAAGCCCTAATTCTCTTGACTTTCAGTTTCTAAAAGCAGATAATTAGAGTGAACTGAAGGATTTCATTCCTTTCTGCTTAAATAACTATTTTTACCTAAAAAAGAAATAAATTTCGGAAAGTGGTGTTTTTTATGTTGTACAAATTCGAAGGTCACATGCCCAAGATTGATGAAAAAGCCTATGCTTTCACTTCCTCTACCGTCATCGGCATGGTGGAAATGAAAGAGTATAGCAGTGTATGGCCTAATGTTACGGTACGCGGTGACGTTAATCGTATAGAAATAGGCCGCTACAGCAATATCCAGGATAACAGCGTCCTGCACGTTGCCGATAACTTTGCATGCATCGTAGGCGATTACGTAACCGTAGGCCACTGCGCCCTGCTGCATGCCTGCACGGTAGAAGATTATGCACTTATTGGCATGCACTCCACAGTACTTGACGGTGCCGTTATCGGTACCGGTTCCATTGTTGCTGCAGGTGCGGTTGTCACAAAAGGCACCGTTGTGCCGCCATACTCTCTGGTAGCAGGAGTTCCCGCCAAAATTATTAAAAAGCTGGATCAAACAAGTCACGATGAGATTCATGCACAGGCCATTAAATATAAAGATCTCTGGACAAGGCGTTACGGTCTTCTCCCTGACGCCGGCGGCGAATCGTACCATGGGGAGAAAATAGTTTAAGTTCTATTTAATTAAGGAAGTCCGGATTAAAATCCGGACTTCTTTTTTTCAGGTTCCTTATCACTTATATAACAGGTATGGCTGTACAATTTCCGCAAAATCAGCACATTCTTTATCCCAGCGGTCAAAAGCCTCCGCGGGCTCCTCCCCTTTGCTAAAGCTGTCTTCACCGAGGGCTATATCAACTTTATGCCCGCCGTCGTATGCCCTCTCCATCAAAACAAAATCTTCAGGATAAAGGGTTTTAATGGTACTCATAAGCAGATATCCCAACTGCGGAAGGTTAACATTCTTTTTATCCAGCAGATATATTTCCACACCTTTTACAAGCTCTCCTTCATATTTCCCCCATCGGGGAGTAAATGCAGCTGGTCTGAAACGCAGTCCTTCGAGGCTTAGCTTATTAAAAATAGATGTAAGCAGAGTTTCATCCAGATAGGAAGCGCCTACATAGTAAAAAGGCTTTGCTGTCGCCTCACCTACAGAAAGACCAGTATCACCGCAGATCCCCGTTGCTGCATATAAAAAGGCTGTTTCGGCTGTCGGAATTAAAGGCGACGTAGTAACCCATGGCAAGCCCGTATCCTGCCATAACATATTGCGATGCCAGCCTTTCATTGGAACAACAACAAGGTCACTGTTTACTTCATATTTCTCGTTTATAAACTTCGCGTATTCCCCAATGGTCAGTCCATGGCGCAACGGCACTTCGTAAAGTCCTATGAAACTTTTAAATTCCGGTTTAAGCACTGGACCTTCCATTTTACCGCCAAGGGGATTAGGCCTGTCAAATATAACTACCTGTTTCCCCGCCGCAGCGCAGGCTTCCATCGCATAAGCCATAGTAGATACATAGGTGTAATGACGCGTACCGATATCTTGAATATCAACGCACAATACATCTATCTGATCCAGCATTTCCGGCGTTGGTCTTCTTGTATCGCCATAGAGACTAAACACGGTGATGTCTTCAAATATATTATCACCCAGCTCTTCCCCTGCTGCTACGGCACCATAAAAGCCATGTTCCGGCACGAAAATTGCCGCCAGCTGATATTTTTCCTTTAAAATATCTACGCTGCGCTTAAGATTCCTGTCCACACCAGTCTGATTCGTCAGGAGACCCAGCCTTTTATCAGATAACAACTCTCCGCAATCACCTGCCTGCTCAATGCCGAGCATAACTTTATTGTCTTTATGAGGCATGAAAAAAAGCGACATGGAAAAAATACATGCTATAAAAA
>JAJQAO010000019.1 GCA_021203775.1 Phascolarctobacterium sp. | reverse complement strand
CCAACTACTGGAAAGGCATGAAAGCAGATTGGAACTTCTTTTGCGTGAAAATACGGAAAAGAAAAGATTGGGGCTTGTGCTTAATCTTCTCGAGACAGGGGATGCCGGAAAGAAAGAAAGGGCCCTTAAGATATTAAGTAAAATGTGTGGCAGGGATGGTCAGTAATGGCTTTTGAAAATTTATCCGAAAGATTGCAGAATGCATTAAAAATGTTCCGCGGTGCCGGGAAAATAACGGAGGACGATCTGAAGGAACCACTGCGTGAAGTGCGTATGGCCCTTCTCGAAGCTGATGTTAATTTCCGGGTAGTTAAGGATTTTGTTGCAAAGATTAAGGAAAAGGCTTTGGGGATAGATGCCAGTACTACGTTAAATCCCCACCAGCAGATTATAAAAATAGTTAACGATGAGCTCATAGAACTGCTTGGCGGAACACAGAGCAAGCTGAAGGTGGCGCAGAAACCGCCGACGGTTATAATGCTGGCAGGGCTGCAGGGCGCCGGTAAAACCACTACGGCAGGTAAATTAGCCCTGCATCTGAGACGAAGAAACAAAAAACCGCTGCTGGTTGCAGGCGACGTATACAGGCCTGCGGCTATTACCCAGCTGCAGGTATTGGGGGATCAGCTTTCCGTACCAGTTTTTACTTTGGGCGATCAGGTATCTCCTGTGGAAATAGCAAAACGCTCATTGGAGAAGGCGTTTTCCCTTGCCTGCGATACGGTGATTATAGATACCGCTGGACGGCTACATGTAAACGAGGAACTTATGCGGGAACTGCGGGAAATAAAAGAAGCCGTGCAGCCTCAGGAAATTCTTCTGGTTGTTGATGCTATGACTGGCCAGGATGCGGTAAATGTGGCCGAAAGCTTTAATAATGAACTTGGTATTGACGGACTTATCGTGACAAAACTTGACGGCGATGCCAGGGGCGGTGCTGTGCTTTCCATTAAAGCTGTGACTGGATGTCCTGTTAAGCTTATAGGTACCGGCGAAAAACTGGATGCACTGGAAGATTTTCACCCTGACCGTATGGCTTCACGCATCCTTGGCATGGGCGATATACTTACTCTTATAGAAAAAATTCAGTCTACCACGGATCTCGCCAAAGTTATAGAAGCGGAAAAGCAGCTGCGCAAGAATGATTTCAATCTGGAGAATTTTCTCGAACAGATGCAGCAGGTAAAAAAGCTGGGGTCCTTGGAAACTATCATAGACATGATTCCTGGCATGAGCGGCATCAGTGAGAAATTAAAGGAAGCCAATGTAGATGAAAAAGAGTTTACCCGCATTGAGGCTATTATCCGTTCTATGACAATAAAGGAACGTCGCAATCCAAGCATAATAAATGGCAGCAGACGCAAGAGGATTGCTGCAGGCTGTGGAATGCGTGTCCAAGATGTGAACAAGCTCCTTAAGAATTTTGAGGAAAGCAAGAAAATGATGAAGAAAATGCAGGGTATGAGCAAATTTGCTTCTAAAGGCGGATTTAAAATCCCCTTTATACACTAATAAATAAATTTAATATATTTACAGGAGGTAAAAACAATGGCAGTAAAAATCCGTTTAAAACGTATGGGAGCTAAAAAGAGGCCTTTTTATCGTATCGTTATTGCTGATTCCCGCAGTCCGCGTGACGGCAGGTTTATCGAGAGTATCGGTTACTATGATCCTACAAAAGATCCCAGCAGCGTAAAGATTGATGCAGACAAGGCATTGGCCTGGCTGGAGCAGGGTGCGCAGCCTACTGATACAGTACGTTCTCTGCTGAAAAAAGACGGCATTATGAAAAAATATGCTGAAGCCAGGGCAGAAAAGTGATTAGAGAGGCGGAAAGTACATGAAAGAATTGGTAGAAGTGATGGCCAGGTCTCTGGTAAATGACCCGTCTGCAGTTGTTGTGGAGGAAGAAACTACTGGAACAACTACGGTGCTTCGTCTCCATGTAGCTCCTGAAGATATGGGAAAGGTTATCGGTAAACAGGGCCGTATTGCGAGAGCAATCAGAACAGTTATGAAAGCAGTGGCGACACGCGAAAATGTGAAAATTATTGTAGAAATTGTTGAATAATAAGGATGAGTGAATATGGATAAAATGCTTATCAGAGTGCCTGTTACCATTAAGGCAAAGGTGACCGAAGATTTAAAACTTAAACTTATTGATGATCTTAAAAATACGATAAAGCAGATAGACCTGGATATTGAGCAGTTTGAGTTTCAAGCAAAAAAAGCCCTGCACCAGGCGGCTAATGACCTGAGCGTACTCCCTGCTTTGCGTGAACAGATAGATATAGAAAGGAATAAGCGTCTGGCTGCAAAAAATGAGGCACAGGACAAGTTGAAACGGGCAGAAGCTCTGGAAATGGGAGCGGAAATCGGACACGGAACTTTGGAGCGTACCGTTGAAGTTACTATTGGATCGGATATTGAAGAACTTATGGGAGCTGAGATCCTGACGGAAGACGGCAAGGTCATAGCTTTCAGGGAATAAGCGATGAAAGGGAAAATAGTAATTGGCAAAGTTGTCGCTCCGCACGGTGTGCGGGGCGATATTCGCATTATGCCGCTTACGGAGAAACCTGAACGTTTCCTGGATCTCAGGGAACTTTTATTAGAGGACGGACGCACTCTTACCGTGATTAATATGCGCTTTCATAAACGTATGTTGCTTGCGGCCACTAAAGAAATCACTTCAATGAATCAGGCGGAGCTACTTCGGGGAAAGGAAATTCTGATTAATGCAGAGGATTTGCCGAAACTTGAGGAAGGCAGCTATTATGTTGGCGATCTTATCGGTCTGCCAGTATTTGATGATACGGGTAAAGAATTGGGGACATTTAAAGATGCCATATCTACGGGCAGCAATGATGTCTATGTCATTTCCGTACCCAATGCAAAGGACATCTTGATTCCTGCGCTTAAAATTTATATCAAGGAAATAGATACTGCAGGCGGGAAGATTGTGGTAAAACTACCCGAATGGACTGATGATAAATGAGATTTCTCTTCATAACATTATTTCCCGAACAGATAGAGCAGGCCGTATCTCACAGCATAATTAAACGGGCGGCGGATAGGGGTTTGCTCGAAATAAATTGCATAAACCCACGGGATTTTACGTCAGACAAACACAGAACGGTGGATGATGTGCCTTTCGGAGGCGGTACGGGTATGGTTTTAAAACCTGAACCCATGGTTGCGGCCATAAGAAAGGCTAAAGAACAGTTGCCTGCTGCAAAAGTAATCGCCATGTGTCCGGGAGGGAAAACCCTGAAGCAGAAGCATGCCGAGGAATATGCGCAGAAGGGGCAGGATATCATTTTGCTGTGCGGACATTATGAAGGGTTTGACGAGCGGATTTTTTCTTTCGTGGATGATAAAATTTCCATTGGGGATTATGTACTCACGGGAGGAGAACTTCCGGCACTGATTCTTCTTGATGCTGTATCAAGGTTTATACCGGGGGTTCTCGGGAAAATGGAAAGTGCAGCTAATGATTCGTTCAGCACCGGATTTCTCGAATATCCACAATATACGCGCCCGGTAGATTTTGAAGGGATGACGGTGCCTGAAATATTACGCAACGGCAACCATAGTCTTATTAAACGCTGGCGCAGGAAAGAATCGCTCAAGGCTACATATCTTTTACGCCCTGATCTTCTTCCTGCTGAAATAATTGCGGCCATAGAGGGAGATGTTCCCCAAAACATGTCCAAGGATGAAAAGAAGTTTTATGCAGAACTTAGGATGGAGATTTCTGAAATACTAGGCGATGATAAATGATGGCTGATCTATACGTAGGTCTTGTGCACTATCCTGTTTATAATAAGAATATGGATATTATCGCAAGCTCGGTAACAAACCTTGATATTCATGACATAGCAAGGGCATGCCGTACCTATGATGTAAAAAAGTATTATATTATCCATCCGCTTGATGCACAGAAAGAGCTCATTAAAAAGATTATTGGTTTCTGGCAGACGGGGTATGGATACAGATATAATCCGGATCGTTTTGAAGCACTGAATAGAGTGTGCTGGAAAAATTCCCTTGAATCAGTCACAGAAGAAATAAAAGCTATAACGGAAAAAAATCCTTATATTGTAGGCACTGATGCAGGAACCTGGCCGAATATGGTAAGCTACGGTTTTTTGCGCGCTAAGCTTAAAGATGATCGGCCAATATTGCTTCTTTTTGGCACAGGATCAGGGATTGAGAAGCAAACTATGGAGAAATTTGATTATATTCTGGAACCTATTTATGGCAGGGAGTATAATCATTTAAGCGTACGAAGTGCTGTAGCAATTATTCTTGACCGGATCCTAGGCGAGACCTGGTGGGAAAAATAATTTTATGATGAAAATTTCAGAACTTTTCTAAAAAAATATTGCAATAAATTATCGGTTATGATAGAATATATCCCGTGCAATACGGACGGTCCGCTGTGGAGTTCACACATGAACGTCTATGATTATCAGGAGGTCATTATGAACATTATTGATGTATTAGAACAAGAACAACTTCGTTCTGATATTCCCGAATTCCGCATCGGTGACACTGTAAGAGTTTATGCAAAAATTGTTGAAGGCAATAGAGAACGTGTACAGATTTTTGAAGGCGTTGTTATTGGCCGCAGTGGCAGCGGGGTGCGTGAGAATTTCACTGTTCGCCGTGTAACCTATGGTATTGGTGTGGAAAGGAAATTCCCCCTTCACAGCCCCCGTATCGAAAAGATTGAAGTAACTCGCCGGGGCAAGGTACGCCGTGCAAAACTTTTCTATCTGCGTAAACGCACCGGTAAAGCAGCTCGTATTAAAGAACGTCGCTAAAAATGATCGTGATGAAAGGGACTGTTACAGCAGTCCCTTTTGTTATTTTCCCGTAAAATTGTCACTGATTGCTGACGGAGCAACTGTTTTATGCTAAAATAGCTTCAAGAACAGATTTTCATATTGATTGGGTAAAGGTGATAAAAAATGAGCAGAGGGAAAAAAACTTCCTCGTGGCAGGATACGGCCAGTGACTGGCTAGTGTCAATTATAATAGCCATAGCTTTAGCTTTCTGTATCAGGACTTTTTTGGTTGAACCCTATATGGTGGAAGGTTCTTCCATGTATCCAACTTTGGTAAATCATGAGCGCCTGCTGGTGGATAAGCTGAGTTATTATGCAATTGACCCTCAAAGGGGAGAAATAGTCGTCTTCCGCTATCCCAAGGATCAGAGTAGGGACTTCATAAAACGTGTAATTGCTGTAGGCGGTGATACCATAGAGATGCGCAATGGTAAGGTATTGGTAAATGGCGTGATGCTGCAGGAAGATTATATTTATAAGGATGATCCCAAGGGTGCAAACCATTCTAATTATAGAAAAGCAGTGGTGCCTAAAGATCATATTTTTGTGCTTGGGGATAATCGTAATAATTCAGAAGACAGCCGTTTTGCCGATGTGGATTTTGTTCCACTTAAGCTTGTAAAAGGGAGGGCACTTGCGGCTTTCTGGCCTTTGTCAAGCATAAGAATCCTGAAGGCTGATACAGGTATCGGCAAATGACAGCGAATTTAAAAATCCAATGGTTTCCCGGGCATATGACTAAGGCCAGAAGGATGATGGAAGAACAGATTAAACTGGTGGATGTTGTAGTGGAAATGCTGGATGCACGCATTCCGCTTTCAAGTACGAATCCCATGCTAGCGGGTATTCTTGGGGAAAAACCGCGAGTTATAGCATTTAACAAAGTAGATCTGGCTGATAAGGAAAAAACGGAAGTCTGGATTCATAAGTTTAAAAATAGGAGTCTTCCTGTATGTGAAGTTGACTGTGCCACAGGCAGAGGCATAAAACAATTGGTGATGATGGTACAGGCTACTGCTAAACCAGTGATTGACAAATGGCTGAAAAAAGGCCTGAAAAGAAGGTCAATAAGGGTTATGATTGTGGGAGTGCCAAATGTTGGCAAATCCACACTTATTAACCGCCTGGCAGGGAGAAATAAAACCGTTACTGCAGACAGACCTGGAGTCACCAGAGGTCAGCAATGGATAATGATTGCAAAAGGTCTGGAACTTCTTGATACACCTGGAGTACTATGGCCTAAATTTGAGGATTCGGAGACAGGTTTCTGCCTTGCCGTAACAGGAGCAATCCGGGAGGATGTTTTTGATAAAACCCAGGCGGCGGGAATTTTGTTGGAGCGTCTGATGGCAAAATATCCGGAAGAACTGAAAAGTAAATATGATATAGATTTTGAGTCTGGGGATATTTCAGATGATGTAATGCGAAAAATTGCCATCTCGAGAGGGTGTTTAAAGATTGGCGGCCTTATTGATACGGATAAGGCAGCCAGGATGCTTTTAAAAGATTTCAGAACGGGAAAAGTTGGGCGCTTTACCCTTGAAGAACCATAAGGTAAACAGGAGATTCCAATGATTGAGCTAAAAGAGCCGTTCAGTACGATTTGGCGTGATAAAGACGTCTTTGGGGAAGTCAGGAAACTGCAAGGGGAGGTTTTCAGGGCACTGGAAACGAGGCGTACCCTAAGGTTTCAGATGGCAGGGAAAAGCTATTTTCTCAAATGGCATCAGGGAACTACTCTTAAAGAAGTATTAAAAAATTTAATTCAGCTTAAAATGCCTGTTTTGGGGGCAGACAGGGAATGGAGAGCCATTAACATGCTTAGCGATGCAGGTGTTGATACAATGCAGGGTGCAGGCTTCGGTGAAAAAGGTGTTAACCCGTTGACGAGGACATCGTTTATTATTACTGAGGATCTTGATCCTTCTGTGAGCCTTAGAGAATACTGTGCTGATTGGAAGCAAAATCCTCCTGATGTTAAGACAAAGCGGATGATTATAAAACGTGTTGCCGACATGACACGTAAAATGCATGGAGCAGGGATAAACCATAGGGATTGCTATCTTGATCATTTTCTGTTGCATTTGCCGTTTTCGGGACAGGAAGAAGATTTAAAAATATCTGTGATTGATCTTCATCGGGCACAGTTCTGGGAAAAGGTGCCTGAGCGTTGGCGTAATAAGGATCTTATAGGTCTTTATTTTTCATCTATGGACATAGGACTTACCCAGAGGGATGTTTATAGATTTATGAAAGTATATTTTAACAGGGAACTTAGAGATATTCTGCATAAGGAGACAACTTTACTGGCAAAGGCACCTGCAGAGGCTGCGCGTATAAAAGAACGGACAATAAGAAGGAATTTGTGACAATCCGTCTCCGTAAAATTCTCATATTAAAATTTAAAAATGGTAATTTTTAACCGCCGGATTATTATTCGGCGGTTTTGTAAATGGCATGTGTAGCAAATCTTCTATATTATTCCCCTCTTGAGAAATATGTGGAAATAAAGCTATTTTTTATTTAATATGTTATAATATCTACAGTTCATGTTTATGTGTAGATAGAAACAATAAGGTAGCTTTTAGGTGAGGAGATTTTAAAATGCGTATTGTTGTCGCTGGAGCCGGTAAACTTGGTTATAGTATTGCTCAATTGCTGGCAGAAGATCAATTTGATGTAGTGGTTGTAGAAATTGATGGTAAGCGCAAGGAAGTAGTACAAAATTCATTAGATGTTTTGGCTATTGAAGGTAATTCCAGCAGTCCTGTCATTTTTGATAACCCCGATGTCAGGAATGCAGATGTTTTAATTGCCTGTACAGATAATGATGAAGTAAATATGATTACCTGTATGATGGCTAAGGAAAACGGCATTAAGCATACGGTAGCGCGTATCAGGAATGTTGAGTATGCAGACTATTCGCCTGAGATGCTGAACAAGAAAATGAAAATTGATCTCATTTTAAATCCTGAGCGTATTACAGCAATGGAGATTGATAATATTTTAATGACCCCATCCGCACTGAACGTAGATGATTTTGCGGATGGTAAAGTACGCATGTTTGAAGCAAAACTACGTGAGAATTCTCCATATGCCAATATACCGTTAAAAAATCTGGAAATTCCTGAGGATATTCTTGTAGCAATGCTTTTCCGAAACCATAAAATTATTATCCCACGAGGTGATGATTATCTGCTTCCAGGGGATAATGTCTATTTTGTAGGTAAGCATAATGTTATTAAAGATTTTGAAAGCAATTTCGCCAATACTTATGAAAAACTGGAGAAGGCCCTAATAATTGGTGCTGGCAGAACTGGGCGGTTTTTAGCCCCATTGCTGGAAAAGCAGGGGCTGATGCTAAAGGTTATTGAAAAAGACGAAGCACGCTGTCAGTTACTGGCTGCCCAATTGCATCGCGGGCTGGTATTGTGCGGTGATGGCACAGATATCGATCTTTTGACTGAAGAAGGCGTGGCTGAAGCAGATGTGGTAATATGCATAACAGAAGATGATAAGCTGAATTTACTGCTCGCTTTATTGGGAAAACATTTAGGAGCGAAAAAAACCATCGTGCGCGTGGCCAGAAATGAGTATATAGAGCTTATGGAGAAGGTTGGCGTAGACGTTGTACTTTCGTCCAGGCTTTTAAGTGCCGGTGAGGTCCTGCGTTTTGTACGCAGAAGCGGAATAGTAGCCGTGTCCTTACTCGAGGGGGCAAAGGCTGAGGCTATAGAGATCATTGTCGGGAAAAATAGTGAAGTGGAAAATAAAGCTTTGAAGGACATCAAACTGCCAAAAGAATGCCTGCTGTGTGCTATTGTACGTGACAATGAAGCCTATATTCCAAATGGGAATACTACGCTGCATGCTGATGACAGTGTTATTTTGTTTGTAAAAAGTGAATTTGTGAAGAGTACGGTGCTTCTTTTTGAAAGTCGGGGCTAGTATATGGATTTAAAACTAGTATTTCGCCTGCTGGGAATGCTGGGAATGGCGTTTTCACTGGTTGTACTTGTACCTCTGATTGATTCTTTTATTGTCGATCAGGAACATATGGTGGTTTTTCTCGGAACATTATGTATTTCGCTTATTATCTCTGGAATATTTTTGTTCTATGGATCTGGAAGAACCAAACAGAGATTAAGAATAAGGGAAGCGTTTGCTGTAGTCGGATGTGGCTGGATGATGATTTGTATTCTTGGAGCCCTGCCATATTTACTTACTGGGACTATGGATCCTATTACGGCACTTTTTGAAAGCGTTTCTGGTTTTACGACTACCGGGGTAACAACATCAAAATCTTTCCAGGATTTTCCTGCAAGTATTTTAGTATGGCGCTGTCTCACCCATTGGTGCGGTGGAATAGGCGTCATTATGCTCTTTATTATTATTATGCCTCAGATGAATAGTGGGGCGGGATACCTGTTTAATGCTGAGATGTCAGGAGGTATAACTGAGCATACTCTGCCGCGTATCAAGGAATCAGCAACGCTTATATTGACCATTTATGTATTTCTTACCGCAGTGGAAATATGTCTGTTCATGCTTGCCGGCGTGCCTGTGCCTCAATCCATAAATTTGGCCCTTGCAACCATGGCAACGGGTGGATTTTCCTATTACACTGACAGCTTGATATCTTTTAATTCAGTATACGTGGAAATAATAGCAGTAGTTTTTATGCTTATTTCCAGCATGAATTTTTCGCTGTATTATAAAATATGGCGTGGTGATTGGACGGCTTTCATGGACGATGCTGAACACAGGTATTATCTGTCACTTCTTGTAGCAGCTGCATGCCTTATAACAATCAATCTTTACGGGTCAGGTTATTTTAGTGATATATTGCAAAGTGCCAGGCATGGATTCTTTCAGGCCATATCAATAGGGAGTACTACAGGATTTGCCTCAGATGATTTCAACAAATGGCCGCCTTTCAGCAGGTTCATATTGCTGCTGCTGATGTTTATAGGCGGGTGCAGTGGTTCCACTGCAGGCGGCATCAAAATATCCAGAATCGTCGTTTTAATGAAGGCCAGCTGGTCGGAACTTTTGCGTACTCTGCATCCGAAAATTGTTTATTCGATAAAAATAAAAAATAAGCCCGTCGAGTCTGAAGTAGTAGGCAGTATAACGCGTTTCTTTTTTTTATATATAATAGTATTCATGGTGTTAACTATTCTGATATCACTGACCGGGCTGTCCCTCATTGATTCCATGGGGGTTATTGCGGCCTGCTTGAGCAGTGTAGGGCCGGCTTTTGGTATTGTAGGCCCGACCGCCACGTACGGAGATATTTCTTTATTCGGACGCCTGATAAGTATTTGTGCTATGATTCTTGGGCGTTTGGAAATATTTACCTTACTGGTAATTATGCGTCCGGCATTCTGGCGTAATAAGCAAAACTGGTAACTGCTTGGAGGAAAAGTAATGAATTTTAAAGTCATTTTTTATATTTTAAGCAGATTATGCAGTGGCTTTGCATGGGCTATGTGTGTACCTGTTGCGGTGGCATTTTATTATAACGAGAATGCTTATAAATATTTCCTTTATGCAATTGCCGTAATATTTTGTCTATCTCTTATTTTTAAAAGATATGGCCGTGAAGATGATTTAAGGGATATATCAATACGGGAAGGTATAGGCACAGTATTCTTCACTTGGATACTGTGTGCGATAATGGCATCACTGCCGTATGCCTTTTCTGGAATTTTGGATCCGGTATCGTCTTATTTTGAAGCTATGTCAGGGCTTAGTACAACAGGCGCAACCGCGATAGAGAATCTGGACGTAATTCCTCGCTGCATTATCTTCTGGCGCAGTATGACTCATTGGATAGGCGGTATTGGCATTATAGTTTTATTCGTTGCCCTGTTGCCGCAAATAGCTGGGGGAGCAGTGTATCTGTTTACCGCAGAAGTAAGCGGATTTTCCGGTGATCGTATTTTACCGCGCATACGTACAACGGCAGTGGCTTTGTTCTATATATATCTGCTGCTGACGGTTATTTTGATGGGGACACTGATACTTTTAGGGCTTTCGGAATTTGAAGCTATAAATCACGCTTTTGCTACTATCGCTACGGGCGGATTTTCTACTTACAATGACAGTATAGGACATTTTAATAGCGCACTGGTTGAATTTGTTTTTGCCGTTTTCATGATTTTAGCCGGGGGAAATTTCGCCCTTTACTACAATATTACCCACTCAGGGATAAAGAGTTTATGGCAGGATCTGGAATTTAAAACATACATAACAATAATTACCGTTGCTACAATTCTCATTACGATTAATATAGTATATGCGAATGGATACAGTGCACTGCAAGGACTGAGATATGCATTCTTTCAGGTAGCTTCTTTTACTTCTACTACAGGATTTGTATCGTGTAATTATGATAATTGGCCATCGTTTTCAAAGCTTATTCTGGCAGTAATGTATTTTTCCGGCGGTTGCGCCGGCTCTACTGCAGGGGGCATTAAAATATGCCGGTTCATTGTACTAATGAAAACCGTGCTGGCAGAAATCCGCCGTACTTTACATCCGCGGACATTGCTCAATGTTTACTACAGTAAAAAAATAGTTACCATACCGGTAATAATGAATATCAGCAGGTTCTTTTTCATGTATATTCTTGTTATTACCGTATTGGCTATTGGTATGGCGGCAACTGGGCTTCCGGTGGAGGAAGCAATTTTCGGTGTGGCTGCATGTGTGAGCAGCGTAGGGCCGGCATTCGGCTCTTTGGGAGCAGAAGGGAATTATGCCGGCATAACGTCCGTGGGAAAAATTATTCTCAGTTTTGGAATGGTTCTCGGAAGATTGGAACTGTTTACGGTTTTAGCTTTATTGCGCGGTGAATTCTGGAGCACCAGTAAACGCTGGTAAGATAGGCATTGTGCATGCGTGAAAACGATGGAGGGATAAGTAGTGAAAAAATTTATTTTACCAATAGGTGACAGGGAAGAAGAAATTTACCTGCCGGAAGATAAGGTTTTATATGATATCTGTGGGGCACAGGCAAGCGAGGAAAAAGATCTTGCGGCTGCTACGCTGAGGGCTATAAGAAATCCTATTGAAAGCTTGCCTCTGGGCGATGTTGTGAAGCAGGGAGACAAAGTGGCAATTGTTGTAAGTGATATTACCAGGTTGGTAGGGACTGCAGAATTTCTGCCTGTGGTGCTTAATGAACTGAATGCCGCGGGAGTATCAGATGAGGATATTGCTGTTGTTATTGCTGCGGGAACCCACAGGGCACACACAAAGGAAGAAGACATCCTGGTCTGCGGGGAGGAAGCAGTCCGTCGTATAAGGATTCACCAGCATAATTGCAGGAATAATGAAGAACTGGTAGATCTGGGGATTACCAGTTTTGGCACGACAGTTTCTGTTAATAAATATGTGGCAGAGGCGGACAAAGTAATTCTTACCGGTGCCGTCACTCTGCACCCCATGGCCGGATTCGGTGGCGGAAGAAAAGCTTTACTGCCTGGAGTGTCTGGCTATGACACTATTATGCATGCTCATTCAATGAATTTAGCGGAAAATATTGGGGATGGGTGTAATCCCAATTGCGATGCCGGCATTCTTGAAGGTAATCCAATGCATGAGAATATTACGGAAGCCTGTGCACTGTTAAAGCCAGATTTTTTGATTAACACTGTTTTTACGCCTGACGGGCGGGTACATGAAGTTGTTGCAGGGCATTGGTATAAGGCATGGAAAAAAGGGTGCGATGATTTGATGAACATGGCAGGAGTCCCAATAAAGGAAAAAGCTGACGTAGTTTTTGCTTCTGCAGGCGGTAGTCCTAAGGATATAAATTTATATCAAAGCACTAAAACTCATATGAACGCGGCATTTGCCATAAAAGAAAACGGAATACTTATTGTGGCACTGGACTGCCCTGATATCAGGGAGCCGGAGATTTTTTCAGAATGGTTCAGCAGGAGCGATACATTACAGATGGAAAAAGATATAAGGGCAGATTTTTCCATGCCGGCTTTTGTAGCCCTGAAGGCACGTGGTATTATCAATAAATTGACTGTTTATTTTGTAACACGCAAAGAAAACTTTGATTTCGTGTGCCGAACAGGGCAGATTCCTGTGACTACTTTGGCTGAAGCCTGGGAACTGGCCCAGAAGAAACTGGCAGAGCAGGGAAAAAAGGATTATAAAATTACGGTTATGAGCTATGCCCCGGCTACCCTGCCGATACTGGAAAAATGAATCAGTATTTCAGATATGGAAATAAGGAAACAGATTACCTTAAGAAAAAAGATAAAAAGCTAGCTGTGGTTATTGAAACATTCGGTCACATCTGCCGCAGGACAGATCATGACATTTTTTCTTCTGTCGTGAGACACATTATAGGCCAGCAGATATCTACCAAAGTGCAGGATGCAATTTGGAAACGTACGGAACGGTTTTTGGGGGCTGTTAATGCGGAAACGGTTGACGCTGTTTCCGCTGATTTTTTAAAGAGTTTGGGAATGAGCTTCCGCAAAGCAGAATATATTAAGGAATTTGCGAGAAAAGTACGTGATAGACAGTTTGTGCTTGATGAACTCTGGGAAATGTCTGATGAAGAGGCGATTTCAAGGCTAAAATCGCTGAGGGGAGTAGGTATCTGGACAGCGGAGATGATATTACTGTTTTGTATGGAGCGCCCTGATATTTTAAGTTATGATGATCTTGCTCTCCGTCGTGGAATGCAGATAATATACCACCATAAAATAATAAACAGGCCGCTGTTTGAAAAATATCGCAAAAGATACAGTCCCTACGGCAGCGTAGCCAGTTTATATTTATGGGCTGTTGCTGGCGGGGATAAGCCATGACATAAACTAAATTTTCTTGTCTACCTAAAAAAATTGTGATATAATATACCGCAGTGTAAAATACACACGCAAAAACCTGTCGCCTGTCCGCATATTGCGGTGTTGACAAATAAAATAAATGGTTTTTGCGGAGGAAAAACAGGAGGAAACAAAATGGCTATTATTTCTATGAAACAACTACTTGAGGCTGGGGTGCATTTCGGACATCAGACCCGCCGTTGGAATCCTAAGATGGCACCGTACATCTTTACTGAGCGTAACGGCATTTACATTATTGACCTGCAGAAAACTGTTAAGAAAGTTGATGAGGCCTATAACTTCATTCGCGAAGTGGCAGCTAACGGTGACAGTATCTTATTTGTGGGCACTAAAAAACAGGCTCAGGAGGCTATGAAGGAAGAAGCTCTTCGGTGTAACATGTTCTATGTAAATGTGCGCTGGCTGGGCGGAATGCTTACAAACTTTAAAACTATCCAGAAACGTGTTATCCGATTGCGCGAACTGGAAACCATGGAAACAGACGGTACTTTTGATGTATTGCCAAAAAAGGAAGTAATGAGTCTGCGGCATGAAATGGATAAGCTGACTAAATACCTTTCCGGTATTAAAGATATGAAGAAACTCCCCGGTGCTCTTTTCGTTGTGGATCCGCGTAAAGAACACAATGCTGTTTTAGAAGCACGGAAGTTGAATATTCCTGTTATTGCTACCGTCGACACGAACTGTGATCCGGATGAAATTGATTATGTTATTCCGGCAAACGATGATGCTATCCGTGCTGTTAAATTACTGACTGCGAAGATGGCAGATGCAGTTCTGGAAGGACGGCAGGGAACTCAGACTGAAGAAACAGCTGAAGTTAAAGCTGAGGGTATTGAAGAACAAGAAACCGTTTCCGAAAAGGAAGAGGAATAATAAGAAAATTTAGGAGGAAAAGCTGATGACTCAAATCACTGCCGCATTGGTTAAAGAGTTGCGTGACCGCACCGGTGCAGGTATGATGGACTGCAAAAAAGCACTTGCTGCCGTTGAGGGCGATATGGATAAAGCAATTGATTTCCTGAGAGAGAAAGGTCTCGCCGCGGCTGCAAAAAAGGCAGGGCGTATTGCCGCTGAAGGTGTTGTCGGATCTTATGTGAGCGAAGATAAAAAATCCGGTGTTATCGTAGAGGTGAATTGCGAAACAGACTTTGTTGGAAAAACAGATGATTTTAAAGCTATAGTTAATTCTATTGCTAAACATATTGCTGTGACAAAGCCTGCTGATATGGATGCTCTTATGGCTTCCAAATTGAATGGGAAAACGGTTGCAGAGATAGTGACGGAAGCCATTGCTAAAATTGGCGAAAATATCGCGGTACGCCGTTTTGCCCGCTATGAAGCACCAGGTGATGGGCTGGTTGCTGCCTATATTCATGCTGGTGGGAAAATTGGCGTACTTGTAAATATGAAAGGCGGTAGCGCTGATTTAGGGAAAGATATAGCCATGCATATTGCGGCGACTAATCCTGGCTATCTCGATCGTACTCAGGTTTCTGCTGCCGAGGTGGAGCATGAAAAACAGGTTCTTTCCGAACAGGCGCGCAATGAGGGTAAACCTGAAAAGATTATTGAGAAAATGGTCTTGGGACGCATCCAGAAATACTATAAAGAAGTATGTCTTGTGGAGCAGGAATTCGTAAAAGACCCTGATCAGACCATAGGTAAGCTTTTAAAGGATAATAGTGCCGAGGTGCTTGAATTTACCAGATTCCAGATGGGTGAAGGCATTGAAAAGAAACAGGAAGATTTTGCTGCTGAAGTGATGGCGCAGATGAATAAATAATTAACATAGTTTTAGGCTGGTCATTTGGCCAGCCTTTTTATTTTAAAGTTTTATTTCTGCAGGCAGGATTTTTATTTATAACGGCGAATATAGAATTTGGAAAATATCGACAGGTGCATTAAAATACTGCTGAAAAGGGAATACCGGTGTGAATCCGGAGCAGTCCCGCTACTGTAAGCGGAGCCCAGGCAATCATGTCACTGGCGTAAGCTGGGAAGGCGCTGTTGGGTGATGAAGCTAAGCCAGGAGACCTGCCTGTCACAAGGCTAGTGCCTACGGGAGATGGGTTGGCTTTTGTATACGCATATTTAAATCCTCCCAATATTGCGGAGGATTTTTATTTAAAAGGAAGGGTGTCTATTATGAATAATAAATTGGTACTCGTTACGGGCGGTTCGCGCAGCGGAAAAAGTGAATTTGCCGAACGCTATGTAATGCAGTTTTCTCAGAAATGCGATTACATTGCTACGGCTGAAGTTCGCGATGAAGAAATGGCTGAGCGTGTCAGATTGCATAGATTGAGACGCAGTGATACGTGTTGGATAAATCATGAGGCCCCTTATCACGCTGAAGAAATTTTTGAGTCACTTGGTACTGAAACGCAGGCGGTGCTTTTTGACTGTCTGACAATATATATGGCAAATTTAATGTATGGCAAAGAAGCTAAACAAGGCAGCTTTACAGAAAGAAGTAATTTTATCCTTGCCGAAATTGATAAGCTGGTTGCTGCGGCCAAAGCATGCGGAAAGCTGACAGTATTTGTTACAAATGAGGTAGGAAGTGCTATAGTGCCTGATAATCAAATCGCCCGTGAATACAGTGATTTGGCGGGCTGGGTAAATCAAAAGGTGGCAGCTGCAGCTGATGAAGTTTTTTACTGCGTGGCAGGCCAGGCTGTAGATGTAAAAAAAATATCTTATAAATTTAAAGAGTAAGGGGACAACATGGAAAAAATTATTGTTCCGCCGTTAAATATGAAAGCCGCTGCAGAAATTCATAGCGGATGGAAAAAAATGGATAAACCTGAAGGCGGCTTGGGTAAACTTGAGAAAATGGTGGAACTCTACGCAGCCATGATCGGGGGTATTCTACCTGAGAAAATAAAAGCAGCCATGTTGCTTATGTGTGGCGATCACGGCATTGTCAAATATGGCGTGAGTGCATATCCTCAGGAGGTTACAATGCAAATGATAAACGGTTACGTGCGAGAAACTGCCGGAGCCAATGTACTTGCCCATCATGCTGGGGCAGATGTCTTTATTATTGATGTGGGTACAGCGTTTGATTTAAGCCAGCTGAAGGACGTGCGGCAAATGAAAATAAGTTGGGGTACGGATGATTTTACCAAGGGGCCTGCCATGAGCAGAAAACAGGCAGAAGATGCCATACATGCAGGCATGCAGGTCGCTGATGAGTGTATAGATAATGGATATAATCTTCTTGCTACTGGCGAAATGGGAATTGGTAATACCACATCATCAGCTGCCATTGTTTCAGCATTTACCGGACTGACGCCTGAGGAAACTGTAGGACGCGGCACGGGGATTAATGACGAGCGCATGAAAATAAAACGCCAGGTAGTTACAGATGGATTGGCAGTAAATAAACCAAATCCAAGCGATGCAATGGATATTTTGTGTAAGGTGGGCGGCTATGATCACGCAGGGATCGCTGGGATGATTCTTGCTGGAGCCAGACGCAGAATACCTGTCATGTTGGACGGTGTTAATGCTACGGCAGCTGCGCTTCTGGCCTATGGGCTATGCCCGGGGTGCGCAGATTATATGTTATGTTCTCATTGGAGTGCGGAAATTTCTCATAAAAAGATGTTGGAAATTTTAAAACTTGAGCCCATAATTGATGCGGGATTACGTCTTGGGGAGGGTACAGGAGCCAGTTTGGCAATTGCTGTTCTTCAGGCGGCCGTTGCTGTTTATAATAGGTTAGCAGGTGATTTATGCGGGATTTTATAACCTGTCTGGAATTTTTAACGAGGGTACGTTTTTCAAACCGTACCGACTGGAAAGATGACGATTTTTCACGTTGTGTGCCCTATTTTCCTTTAGTCGGTCTGGTTATAGGTATTTTCCTGAGTTATGTCAATCATTTCTTACTATATATTGATACGCCTGCTTTTTTGCGTGCAGCAGTACTTATTCTAGCAGAAGTGCTTTTCACTGGAGAACTCATGTATGACGGTTTTATGGATACTGCTGACGGTGTATTCAGTGCCCGTAGTCGCGAACGGATGCTGGAAATAATGAAGGATAGCCATGTGGGAGCCAATGCGGCCATTGCCCTCGTTTGTATGGTATTGCTGAAAGTGGCGGCCTATATATCAATAAATGGGGAAGAACTTTCTGGAGTACTTGTAGCTATGTCTGTTGCTACGAGAACGTTTATGGTAAATTATATCGTTAATTTTAAATATGCACGAAAAACTGGAATAGGGCACATGTTTACCAGATATTCCCGCCCGATATATACTTATATTGCGGCTGTTCTGGGACTGATAATCATTTTGGCCTGTGGTTTGACGTATCTATATGCGGCTGTTGTGACGTTTATTGCATGCCTGGGCATTGCATGGTATCTTTCTAATAAACTGGGAGGACTTACCGGCGATACCTATGGATTTCTTACTGAAACTGGCAATGTAATTTATCTTATAATGGCTTTTTACCTATTACGATAAGGAGCATGGAGATGGATGAAATAATTTCTAAAATCAGTTTCGTTAATAAGGAATGTGCAGCCAGAGTCAAATATCGTTTTGATAACCTGATAAAACCCTTGGGATCGCTTTCCAATCTTGAAGAAACAGTGATCCGCTATGCTGCTGTTTTAGGAAAACACCTGAAGCAAGATATTATGTTGCCCAAACGTTCGCTTTTCATTTGGAGTGATGGAGGGCATTTTCATGAAGCGGAAAAAATAATGAATGGGGAGCAACCTGTAAATGTACTGGCTGGAGAAACAGGGTCAGCAGTGGAAGTACTTCTAATAACCGAATCTAGCGAAAAAAGTCCCATGGAAGAGGGCGCTGCACTGGTAAAAGAATATATAAAAAAAGGAGATATTATGCTTTTAGGCTACGGATGTCTCGCCGATGCGGGAAATGATCTTATAATATCCGCCATGGCTGGAGGAATCCTTCAGGCAGCTGCTTTAAAGGTTCCGGTGGTAGTAGATGGGCTCGCAACACTTAAAGCGGTGTCAAAAGCTGCAGAAATGGCACCGCAGGTTATAGATTATTGTTTTGCATCGCAGATCACTTTAGAGCCTGGAATGGAACATCTTGTAAAAAAGCTGGGGCTGACGGCGCCTTTAAGGCTTAACATAAAAGACGGCGGCGGAATGGGAGCGGCCATAGAATTTATTTTATTTGATGCGGCAATCAAGGTATACAAGGAAATGGAAACCTTTGAGGAAGCGGGAGTACATGTAGAGATAAAGGACTTTTCCCATGTCGAGCAGATGAAGAATAGGGGCTAGTTTATGAGAAAAATATATCTTATCCGCCATGGGCAGACTGATTCCAATAATGATAAAAAATTTCAGGGCCGTATTGATACGCCTTTAAATACTGTTGGTATTGAGCAGGCGAAAAAACTGGCAGCGTATATGAAGCGGTTTTCTTTGGATGCGGTTTATTGCAGCATTATGCAGAGGGCGAGAATGACTGCTGAACCGTTAGCTGCTACAATGGGACTTCCGATAAACTATATGGACGAGTTTCAGGAGGTCAGTTTCGGTGACTGGGAAGGATTGACCTATTGGGAGATTAAGGAAAAGTGGCCGGAGGAAATAAATCTGTTTTTTACTAGACCAGCAGAATGTGTGCCACCTGGAGGGGAAACATTCCAAGATGTACAGAACCGTTCATTTGGTACTTTAAATAAAATTTTAGAAATGCAGGATGGCAATATTGCCATTGTTTCTCATGGAGGGGTTATTCGAGCTTTAATCTGCCGACTGCTAAATATGCCTTTGAACAGTTTCTGGAAAATCAATGTTTACAATGCTTCTGTAAGTATTTTTGGCGGGCAAGATGGAAATTTTCTGGCGGAAATAATTAATGATACCCACTATTTATAAATTTTATTGACTTTTCGATACTGCTCATATATACTAGTACTAGTGTATCTCAGTGGTTCAAACAGGTTCCTAACTTCTTCTATATCATAGTCGACATTGGGGAAGCGTTGGTAACACAGCTATGGGATATGTCGTATCTATGATTTAGGAGTGATCAAACAATGAAAGAAGACAAAACTTTAACTTGCTGCGAATGCAATCAGGAGTTCGTATTTACTGCATCTGAGCAAGAATTTTACGAGGAGAAAGGTTTTACCAATGAGCCGCGCCGTTGTCCTGCCTGTCGGCAAGCACGCAAGCAGCGTATGGGAGGCGGCGAACGTCCGCCAAGGGAAATGTATCCGGCAGTTTGCGCCGAATGCGGAGTTGAAACTATGGTTCCTTTCCGTCCTTCTATGGATCGGCCAGTGTATTGCCGTGACTGCTTTAATGCACGTAAGGGATAATATTGATAATTCAAGGGGTATAGCTTAAGTGCTATGCCCCTTTTTTATTTGTTTTCGAATTTTGGAAAATCTATTTTCTGATTATCCGGGAGAATTTATTTATGAAAAAAAACTATCTAATTACAGGCGGAGCTGGATTTATAGGTTCCAATTTTATACACTATATGCTAAATAGATATAAAAATATCCTATTAGTAAATTTAGACAAGCTCACATATGCGGGTAATTTGGAAAATTTGAAGGATATTGAAGATGATGACAGGTATATTTTTGTTCGGGGTGATATCTGTGACGGTAGGTTTGTAGGCGACCTTTTCAAGCATTATAATTTTGATTATGTCATTAATTTTGCAGCGGAAAGCAGTGTGGATCGCAGTATTATAGAGTCCACGGTTTTTGCACAGACAAATGTCATAGGAACTTTGAACCTGCTTCAGCAGGCAAAAACTGCATGGTATAATTCCAAAATAAAAAACTGGCAGAACGGCAAAAAGTACATACAGATATCTACTGACGAAGTATACGGAGTTCCGAAAGGAGGGAGTGCTTTTACGGAGGATATGCCTCTTGCTCCGCATAATCCTTATTCCAGCAGTAAAGCCAGCGCAGATATGTTTGTTAAGGCATTTCATGATACATATAATATGCCGATTAATATTACCCGTTGTTCCAATAACTATGGGCCCTATCAATTTCCCGAAAAGCTAATTCCACTTATAATAAATAACGCCATACATCACAGGCCTCTGCCAGTATATGGGGATGGCTTGCAGGTGCGGAACTGGCTTTATGTAAAAGATCATTGCAGGGCCATTGATATGGTGGTCAATCGTGGGAAAATAGGTGAGATTTATAATATCGGCGGTTCTAATGAATGCCAAAACATTTCTATTGTCAGGGCAATTATTGATCAGATGCATATCAGCTTGCAGGATGATGGAATAAATGAAACCTTAATCAATTATGTTGAAGATCGACCTGGACATGATCGCCGCTATGCTATGGATTCGGGCAAGATAAAAAATGAGTTGGGGTGGCAACCGGAAATTACTCTTGAACAGGGGCTTTTCATGACCATGAACTGGTATCTAAAAAACATGGAGTGGCTTAACAGTATCAGCTATGGGGAAATTACTTAAGCGGTAAAATTAATGCCATTTTATGCTGTAGTAAAATAATAATGCCCGGATTATATCAAAACTGATATAATCCGGGCATTTTCACTATCAGATAATTATAGTCTGTTTGAACTGTTGAGTACGTCACGTATCTTGTGGGCAACCATATCCTGGATAGCCTGCCGGGCAGGTTTCAGATACTGCCGTGGGTCAAAATCTGCCGGATGTTCTGCAAAATGTTTGCGAATGGAAGCGGTCATTGCCAGACGCAGGTCGGTATCTATGTTTATCTTGCAGACTCCGTAAGTACCGGCCCTTAAGAGCATATCTTCTGGTACGCCCTGGGCTCCTTCCAATTTGCCGCCGTATTTATTACATTCGGCAACAAAAGAGGGGATAACCGTTGAGGCACCGTGCAGTACCAAAGGGAATCCGGGTAATAAGTTAGAAATTTTTTCCAGCCGGGCAAAATCAAGTTCCGGCTTGCCTTTGAACTTATAAGCACCGTGGCTGGTGCCAATGGCAATGGCTAAGGAATCAATTCCGGTACGTTCAACAAATTCCACCGCCTGATCTGGATCAGTATAAGTAGCATCTTTTGTGTTGACCTTAACGGCGTCTTCTACGCCGGCCAGACGCCCTAATTCAGCCTCGACAACAATGCCTTTGCTATGGGCGTAATCTACAACACGGCGAGTAAGCTCTATGTTTTCTTCAAACGGATGCTTGCTTCCGTCAATCATAACAGAGGTAAAGCCTCCGTCGACACAGGCCTTACATATTTCAAAATCTTCGCCATGGTCAAGATGAAGGCATATGGGAAGGCCGCTGTCTTCGACTGCGGCTTCAACAAGCTTTGTTAGGTAAATATGGCTGGCATATTTGCGTGCTCCTGCAGAAACCTGCAAAATGAGGGGTGAATTCTCTGCTTTTGCTGCTGATACAATGCCCTGAATGATTTCCATATTGTTGACATTGAAAGCACCTACTGCATATTTGCCGGCGTAGGCTTTTTTGAACATTTCCACAGATGTTACTAAAGGCATAATGATTCCTCCCTTGATAAACTTTTATTAATAATATAGTATACTCTGAATTAATTATAGCATACTATTTAAATATATTTAAATACTTAGTAGATAATTTTTCGTAGGTCATCTGGCATTGTACGGGTGACTTCCAATAATTTGCCACTTGAAGGATGGGGGAAAGACAGTTTCCATGCATGAAGGGCATGGCGGTGCTGAGGCCCAGGAATGCCATATAGATTGTCATTATAAAGGGGATAGCCTATATGCGCTAAGTGAACGCGGATCTGATGAGTTCGTCCTGTAAAAAGGCGTACTTGTATAAGGGTTTTGTTTTTGTATCTATCGAGAACTCTGTAAGTAGTTTTGGCATATTTGCCGGCAGGACTTACGCAGCGCTCAATAATACTATTTTCTTTACGGGCTATGGGAGCTTCTATGATCCCTTCATCAGAAGGAAGATACCCAATGGCAATGCCAAGATATTCCTTTATCATGATTTGATGAGAAAGCAAGTTTTGGATAGCCGGATTCTTGGCAAATAGAACAAGACCCGAAGTATTACGGTCCAGTCTGGAAACAGGATGTATGCCTGAAGATGAGTTTTTTCTCAGATAATAATCAGCCACGTAATTATAAAGGGTATTTTCCCGTTCATTTACGGTAGGATGAATTAATATGCCGGCCGGTTTATCGACAATGAGTATATATTCGTCTTCGTAAGCTATAGCGCCTAGATGTGAACTAATTTTTTTCATCATTGCCTGGCGTTTCCCGTTCTGCAATTTTAATATTGTCCAGCTGATTTTTTAATTGAATACGGATATTATCCAGATAAATGCTGTATAATTCCTTTTGTTCATTTTCTTCATCAGGAGTGAGCCGACTGTCATGTTTTTTGTGAGCCAGTTCGTTAATGCGACTAATAAGTTCGTCAATTTCCAATTTTTCCACTTCCTGTGCTAATATAAATATTAATTTATAATATTATTATAACATAGGCTTAAAGGCACTTATATAGTATATATA
>JAJQAO010000006.1 GCA_021203775.1 Phascolarctobacterium sp. | reverse complement strand
TCGCAATAAGGGAAGGCGGAAGGACAGTAGGAGCAGGAGTAGTTTCCGCTATCGAAGAATAAAAACTGAGTAGATCTCTTACGATTAATTTATGAGGGGTCTAATACACCCCTCAATTATCGTATTTTTGATGGTCCTGCGATGATGTGAAAGGTTGCTTCTCTGCACTGCAGGGATATTTTCACGGAGTATGTCCGTTCTTAGAAACTGGGCGATTTTAGGAGGAATTTTTTAATGGCTAACTCTCAGAAAATCAGAATACGCTTAAAGGCGTATGATCATAAAGCACTTGATCAAAGTGCAGCAAAAATTGTGGAAACGGCTAAACGTACTGGAGCACAAGTATCTGGTCCAATACCGCTTCCTACTGAAAGAAATATATATACTATTTTGCGTTCTCCACATGTTAATAAAGACTCTCGTGAACAATTTGAAATGCGTACTCATAAAAGACTGGTAGATATTTTAGAGCCTACTGCAAAGACCATAGACGCTTTGATGCGTTTGGATCTTCCGGCTGGCGTGGATATTGAAATTAAACTGTAAGGAGGAGGTGTAATAATGGCTAAAGGTATCTTAGGCAGAAAGCTGGGAATGACCCAGATTTTTGAAGAGGATGGCAGGCTTGTTCCCGTTACTGTAGTCGAAGCAGGACCCTGCATTGTACTTCAAAATAAAACTGAAGAAGTGGACGGATATAATGCTGTGCAGATTGGGTTTGGCGAAGTTAAGGAAAAGCAGATTACCAAGCCTATGAAAGGCCATTTTGACAAAGCTGGTGTTACACCGATGAAATTTGTCAGAGAATTACGTTTACCTGCTCCTTCTGAATATAAAGTAGGTGAAAAGATCGCAGCTGATATTTTTGCTGCTGGTGAATTAATTGACGTGACAGGCATTTCCCGGGGCAAAGGTTTTGCTGGTACGGTTAAGCGGCATAATTTCCGCCGCGGACCTATGAGTCACGGTTCTAAATCCCATCGGGAACCTGGTTCATTGGGGCCTATGTATTCAGGTCCTGGCGGCCGTGTAATGAAAGGCAAGAAACTGCCGGGACGGATGGGAAATGAACAGGTCACTGTTCAGAGACTGACCATCGTTAAAGTGGATGCAGAGCGTAACCTTATTTTAATCAAAGGCGGCATTCCAGGTGCTACAGGTTCTTGTGTAACTGTTAAGGAAACTGTAAAACCTATTAAATAAAGAAGGCAAATTAAAGGAAGGAGGATACTTCTGATGCCGAAGTTATCAGTATATAACATCTCCGGTCAAGTGACTGGCGAAATAGAATTGAATGATTTCGTTTTTGGCGTTGAATTTAATGAAGCTGTTGTACATCAGGCAGTTGTTATGCAACTGGCCAACCAACGTCAGGGAACTTCTGCCACAAAGACACGCGGGTTAGTGCGCGGCGGCGGACGTAAACCATGGAAACAGAAAGGAACCGGACGTGCTCGTAGCGGTTCTATCCGTTCACCGCTGTGGAAGGGAGGCGGCACCGTATTTGGGCCTAGTCCACGCAGTTATGCAAAGAAGATGCCGCGTAAAGCACGCCGCTTGGCACTTTGCTGTGCTTTATCAGCAAAAGTTGCTGCAGGAGAGTTGATAGTTGTTGAAGGCTTAAACTTTGATGCTCCGAAAACAAAAAATGTGGTCGCTCTGTTGGCTGCTTTTAATGCCGCTGATGCTAAAGCACTGCTTATTACTAATGGGGCCAATGAAAATGTTGAACTTTCTGCTCGAAATATGCCGAAAGTGACTACAATTTCCAATATGGGTCTTAACTGTTTTGATATTCTCAGAAGCAATAAGGTGTTTCTTGCAAGAGAAGTAGTGGAGAAAATTGAGGAGGTGCTTGTATAATGGCTGCTAATCCTCGCGATTTATTACTTCGCCCCATAATTACGGAAAAAACATCAGCTATGATGCAGGAAAATAAGTATACCTTCCAGGTTCCGCTCAAAGCTAATAAGGTTGAAATACGTCAGGCTGTGGAAGCGGTTTTTGGTGTTAAGGTATCTAAGGTAAATACTATTCGCGTACTTGGGAAAACAAGGCGCGTAGGCAGAAGCGTCGGCAAGCGCTCCGATTATAAGAAAGCGATTGTGACGCTTGTTGAAGGCAATACTATTCCCCTTTTCGAAGGAATGTAATTGAACTAAGATAGGAGGTCAAATTATATGGCTATTAAAAGCTTTAATCCGTATTCTCCTTCCAGACGATTTATTACCGTGTCTGCCTTCGAAGAGATTACGACAAATAAACCTTATCGCCCGCTTTTGGGAAAATTAAATAAGCATGCGGGTCGTAACAATACGGGTAAAATGACTGTACGTCACCAGGGCGGCGGCCATAAAAGGCTTTATCGCATTATTGATTTCAAACGTAACAAAGATGGGATTCCTGCCAAAGTTGCAACTATTGAGTACGATCCTAACCGTAATGCACGTATTGCCCTTGTAAATTATGCAGACGGAGAAAAACGTTATATTATTGCTCCGCTTAATTTAAAAGTTGGGGATACGATAGAAAGCGGTCCTGGTGCAGATATTAAAATTGGAAACTGTCTGCCGCTGAAAAATATCCCTCTGGGCACTACAGTGCACAATGTGGAAATGAAAATTGGTAAAGGCGGGCAGATGGCACGCAGCGCCGGTGCTTCAGTACAATTAATGGCTAAAGAAGGCGACTATGCTCTTTTACGTCTTCCTTCCAGTGAGATTCGGAAAGTGCATATTAACTGTCGGGCAACTATTGGGCAGGTTGGCAATGTGGATGCTGAAAATATCTGCCTTGGCAAAGCCGGACGCAGCCGCTGGCTGGGTATTCGCCCAGCAAATCGTGGCGTGGTTATGAATCCTAATGATCATCCACATGGTGGTGGCGAAGGAAAATCTCCTGTTGGCCGTAAACATCCTGTTACTCCTTGGGGAAAATGTGCCTTAGGCACGCGAACCCGGAAAAAACGTAAATCTTCAAGCAAACTTATTTTAAAACGCAGAAGTAAATAAATTAGCAGGATAAGGAAAGGAGGTTGGCCCAGTGTCTAGATCAATAAAAAAAGGACCTTTTGTTCTTGCAAGTCTTTTGAAAAAAATTGATGCACTTAATAATGCTAACGATAAAAAAGTTGTTAAAACATGGTCTCGCAGTTCGACTATTATTCCATCTTTTGTCGGACATACAATTGCAGTTCATGATGGACGTAAACATGTTCCAGTATTTATTACTGAAGATATGGTGGGACATAAACTGGGAGAATTTGCTCCTACTCGTACATACAGAGGTCACGCAGATAAGACCACTAGCGTGAAATAATGGGGAAAGGGGGACGTACATATAATGGAAGCAAAAGCAATTGCCAGATATATCCGCATTGCGCCGCGTAAATTACGCATAGTTATCAATCTAATCCGCGGTAAATCCGTTGGTGAAGCATTCGCGATCCTCAAATTTACCCCGAAAGTTGGTTCCAAGGTAATCGAAAAAGTTCTGCGTAGTGCTGTTGCCAATGCAGAACACAACTATGATATGAATGTAGATAACCTGATAGTATCTTCCTGTTTTGTAGATTCAGGACCGACTATGAAGCGTATACATCCTCGTTCCCGTGGTCAGGCTTTCAAAATATTGAAACGTTCTAGCCATGTAACTGTAGCAGTTAAAGAAAAGTAATATTCAAAAGAAGGAGGGAAAAGTAGTGGGTCAAAAGGTTAATCCGCATGGTCTTCGTGTTGGTATTATAAAAGATTGGGATTCAAAATGGTACGCCGGTAAAGACTATCAGAAATTTCTTTTAGAAGATATTAAAATTCGTGAATTTATTAAAGAGAAGCTATTTCTGGCTGGCATTTCTAAGGTCGAAATCGAGCGGGCATCTAATAAAACTCGTATTTCAATCCATACAGCTAAACCAGGTATGGTCATTGGAAGACAGGGAAGTAATATTGAACTACTGAAGTCTGATTTGAAAAAAATGACTGAAAGTACAATCGATATTAATATTATTGAAGTGAAAACTCCAGATATGGATGCAACTTTGGTGGCAGAGAATGTTGCAGCTCAGCTGGAAAGACGTATTGCTTTCCGCCGGGCTATGAAGCAGTGTGTGGGCCGTACGATGCGTATGGGGGCAAAGGGCATTAAGATTATGTGCAGCGGCCGTTTAGGTGGAGCTGAAATTGCACGTAGCGAAAGTTACCGTGAAGGCAGCATTCCTCTGCACACTTTGCGCGCTGATATTGATTATGGTACTGCAGAAGCACATACTACTTATGGTCAAATTGGCGTAAAAGTGTGGATTTATAAAGGAGAAGTCCTTCCTGAAAGCAAAGAGGCAGCTAAAACTGCTCCGGCAAAGGAGGCATAATTAGATATGTTATTACCGAAGAGAGTTAAACATCGTAAACAGCATAGAGGTCGCATGACCGGTCGCGCTACACGGGGGAATAAAATTGCTCATGGCGATTTCGGCTTAGTGGCTTTAGAGCCGTCTTGGATAACGAACAGGCAGATTGAAGCGGCTCGTATTGCAATGACTCGCTATATTAAACGTGGCGGGCAGGTTTGGATTCAAATTTTTCCTGATAAACCAGTTACTGCTAAACCAGCAGAAACACGAATGGGAAAGGGTAAAGGATCTCCAGAATATTGGGTAGCCGTAGTAAAACCTGGACGTGTAATGTTTGAAATGAATGGTGTTACTGAAGAGATAGCTAAAGAAGCTATGCGTCTGGCTAGCCATAAATTGCCTATTAAGTGCAAATTTGTGACCCGAGCTCAGCAGGAAGCTGAAGCAGCCGCACAGGAAAAGGGTGGTGAAGCTTGATGAAAATTACAGAAATCCGTGAAATGTCTGTTAGTGAATTAGATAATAAATTAGCAGATTTGAAAGAGGAACTTTTCAATCTGCGCTTCCAAATGGCAACTGGGCAATGTGAAAATCCATTAAAAGTTCGTGAAGTGAGGAAATCTATTGCCCGTATTAAAACAATTCAACGCCAACGGGAACTCAATGCGTAATTGTTTTATATGAAATATCAACAAGGAGGAAACAGTCGTGACAGAAGAAAGAAATGCACGTGTTACCCGTATTGGTAAAGTTGTCAGCGATAAAATGCAAAAAACTGTTGTAGTTGCAGTAGAACGATTCGTTCAGCATCCGCTGTACAAAAAAGGCGTACAACATACTATAAAATTTAAGGCTCATGACGAGAATAATGAAGCTCATGTTGGCGATGTAGTGCAGATTATGCAGACTCGTCCCCTTTCCAAGGATAAATGCTGGCGCGTTGTCGAAATTGTAGAGCGCGCAAAATAATATTTGCCTGTTATAGACGACTGGCAAAGGAGGGAAATCTATGATACAGCAAGAGACTATTCTTAATGTTGGTGATAACACTGGCGCTAAGAAAGTTATGTGTATTCGAGTATTAGGCGGTTCTTACCGTAGATATGCTAATATCGGCGATGTTATCGTATGTGCTGTAAAAGATGCATCACCTGGTGGCGTCGTAAAAAAAGGCGACGTAGTTAAAGCAGTTGTTGTGCGTACAGTAAAAGGAGTTCGCCGTCTTGACGGTTCTTATATCCGTTTTGATGAAAATGCTGCCGTTGTTATCAAAGATGACAAGAGTCCGAGGGGCACACGTATTTTTGGACCTGTTGCTCGTGAACTCCGTGACAAAGATTTCATGAAAATAATTTCTTTGGCACCAGAAGTGTTATAAGAAATTAAATGCACACTACTGTAAGGAGGTTTTCTTAGCATGGCAAGTACTGTGAAATTGCATGTAAAAAAAGGCGATACCGTTCTTGTCCTGTCTGGCAAGGATAAGGGCAAGCAAGGCAAAATAGTTGAAGCTCAGCCTAAAAAAGCTAAGGTAATTGTTGAAGGAATAAATAAAGTTAAACGTCATACTAAACCGTCTCAGGCGAATCCTCAAGGTGGGATTATTACCAAAGAAGCTCCGATTCATTCTTCCAAAGTAATGTTAGTATGTCCTTCGTGTAATAAGGCTACTAGAATTAAAAAAACTGCAGTTTCTGGAGGGTTTGTTAGAACCTGTAAAAAATGTGGAGAAGTTATTGATAAATAAATTCCGGGAAAGGAGGAGAATATTGAATGACAAAACCAAGATTACAAGAAAAGTATTTATCTGAAGTTGTAAAAGGACTTATGGATAAATTCAAATACAAAAATGTTATGGAGATTCCTAAGCTTGAGAAAATTGTTATCAATATGGGCGTAGGCGAAGCAGTGGCCAATAGTAAGGCAATTGAATCTGCTGTTGCAGATTTGACTACGATTGCTGGACAAAAGCCTATAATTACAAAGGCCAGAAAATCTATTGCGGCATTTAAGGTTCGCCAAGGAATGTCAATAGGTGCAAAAGTGACTTTACGAGGCGACCGTATGTATCATTTTCTTGATAAATTAATGAATCTTGCTCTTCCGCGTGTTCGTGATTTTCGCGGGGTAAGTGCAACTTCTTTTGATGGACGTGGGAATTATGCCTTGGGACTTAAGGAACAATTAATTTTCCCGGAAGTTGATTACGATAAGATTGATAAAATAAGAGGAATGGATGTTGTTATTGTCACTACTGCTAAGACTGATGAGGAAGCAAGGGAGTTACTAAAGCTTCTGGGAATGCCATTTGGAGCTTAAGTGAGGAGGTAATACTTTGGCTAAGAAAGCCCTAATCGAAAAATGGAAAAGAGAACCAAAATTTAAGGTTCGTAGCTATAACCGTTGTAAAATATGTGGACGCCCACGCGGGTATATGCGGAAATTTGGCCTTTGCCGTATCTGCTTCCGGGAATATTGCTATAAAGGTGCTATCCCTGGAGTGAGAAAAGCAAGCTGGTAAGATAACGGATAATAAGGAAGGAGGGTATTATAATATGGTAATGACTGATCCGATTGCTGATATGCTTACCCGTATCCGTAATGCAAATTCAGTTCATCATGATAAAGTTGAAATTCCAGGCAGCAAAATTAAAGTTGCAATTGCTGAAATTTTAAAAGCCGAGGGTTTCATTAAAGATTTTGAAGTAATTGAAGATAATAAGCAGAACATTATTCGTGTTAGCTTGAAATATGGGGCTAATAAAGAAAAGGTTATTTCTGGAATTAAACGTATTTCCAAACCTGGACTGAGGGTATATTCTAAAAAAGATCAGCTCCCGCGAGTTCTTGGAGGACTTGGCATAGCGGTAATCTCCACTTCTCAGGGCCTGATGACTGATAAAAATGCCCGTAAGGCTGGACTAGGTGGAGAAGTACTCGCATATGTTTGGTGATGCTCATAGGATAGGAGGTGTTCGTAAGTGTCTAGAATTGGTAAAATGCCAATTACTGTTCCCGCTGGTGTCACAGTTGCTATTGAAAACAATTTTGTAACTGTTAAGGGTCCTAAGGGCGAACTTTCACGGCAGATTAACAAAAAAATGAAATTGACCCTGGATAATGGCGTTTTGACTATAGAACGGCCTAGCGATGAAAAAGAAGACCGCTCTATGCATGGGCTGTCTCGTACTCTGATTAATAACATGGTTATTGGGGTAACAAAAGGTTTCTCTAAAACATTGGAAATTCAGGGAGTAGGTTATCGTGCGGCCAAGCAGGGACAAAATATTAGTTTTAATCTTGGATTTTCTCATCCGGTAATTAAAGAGCCGCCTGCAGGTATTACCTTTGAAGTACCTGCACAAAATAAAATTATTGTGAGCGGTATCAATAAAGAAACGGTGGGCGCCGTTGCGGCTGCTATTCGTGCTTTGCGTCCACCTGAACCATATAAAGGCAAAGGTATCCGATATGAAGGAGAATATGTCCGTCGTAAGATTGGCAAAGCCGGCGCCAAAGCGAAGAATTAATTCCTGAAAGAAGGGAGTGGAACTCTTGTTTAATAGGGCTGATAAAAACGAGAAACGTAAAAAACGTCATATTCGTTCCCGTAGATATATTTTTGGTACCGCAGAAAAACCGCGCCTTAATGTATACAGATCCCTTTCACATATTTATGCGCAGGTGATTAATGATGTTACTGCAGAGACCATTGTTGCTGCTAGCACGGTAGAGAAAGATTTAAAATCTAACTACGGCGGGAATATTGAAGCTGCGAAAGCAGTAGGTAAAGCAATTGCTGAAAAGGCACTGGCTAAAGGGATTAAAGAAGTGGTATTTGACCGCGGCGGCTATTTATATCATGGGCGAGTTGCAGCTTTAGCAGATGCTGCTCGTGAAGCTGGTCTGATATTCTGAGAAAAGGAGGAAGTAAAGTGGCGAATTTCGAGAATAAAGAGACCGACATAAAAGAAAAAGTTGTTTTCATCAATCGAGTTGCTAAGGTTGTAAAAGGCGGACGCAGATTCTCCTTTTCCGCACTAGTTGTTGTTGGTGACGAAAACGGTCATGTAGGTATGGGCCTTGGCAAAGCTGCTGAAGTTCCTGAAGCCATCCGTAAAGGCGTTGAGGATGCAAAGAAAAATCAGATATTTGTACCACGCACTGGTACTACTATTCCCCATGAAATTATAGGTGTATTTGGAGCAGGTCGTGTGTTTTTAAAACCTGCTGCAGAAGGTACCGGAGTTATTGCTGGTGGACCTGTACGTGCGGTATTGGAACTGGCTGGTGTACGTGATATCCTTACAAAGTCCCAGGGATCTTCTAATCCGAATAATGTTGTTCGTGCTACCATTGAAGGCCTGAAATCCCTGAAAAATGCTAAAGCGGTTGCTGCTTTGCGTGGCAAATCCGTAGAAGAGTTGTTGGGCTAAGGAGGATGTTGTAATGGCACAAATCAAGATTACGCTAACTCGCAGTTTGATCGGTTATGCGCAGGATCAGTGCGCAACTGTAAGGGCATTAGGATTAGGAAAGATAAATACTAGTGTCGTAAAAGAAGACACGCCTGTTATTCGCGGTATGATTCATAAAGTAGAGCATCTCGTGAAGGTTGAAAAGGCGTAGACAAGGAGGTGTACTTAAATATGAGATTACATGAATTGTCTCCGGCACCAGGATCCAAACGGGTTCATGTTCGTGTAGGACGTGGTCTTGGATCTGGGCTCGGCAAAACTTCTGGAAAAGGGCAGAAAGGTCAAAAAGCACGTTCTGGAGGTGTTAAGCGGCCAGGATTTGAAGGCGGTCAGAGACCTTTATATCTCCGTTTACCGAAACGTGGTTTCTATAATAAATTTGCTAAGGAATACGTTGCAATTAATGTCAGTGTTCTTAACCGTTTTGAAGATGGAACAGTTGTTGAACCTATAATGCTTATAGAGGAAGGTATTGTTAAGAATATTCGTGACGGTATCAGAATTCTTGGGAATGGTGAACTTACTAAAAAGCTTACCGTACAGGCTATGGGGTTCACAAAAACAGCTGAAGAAAAAATAATTGCAGCTGGCGGTAAAGTAGAGGTAATTTAGTATGTTGGCAGCTCTTGCAAACATATTCAAAATTACGGAACTTAGGCAGAAAGTGATTTTTACTCTTGCCATGTTTATTGTATTTAGGGCAGGAACGCATATTCCTGTACCTGGAGTTAATGCGGCAGTTATTGAGCAGCTTTTTCGGACAGGGAATCTTTTCGGATTACTTGATATGTTCAGTGGCGGTGCCTTAAGCAAGTTTTCTGTTTTTGCCATGAGTATTACGCCGTATATCAATGCTTCAATCATTTTACAATTGTTGAAAGTCGTTATACCTACTCTTGAGCAGTGGTCCAAAGAAGGCGAGGAAGGGTACAAGAAAATTAATAAGCTTACACGCACTATGACAGTTGCTTTGGCTTTTGTTCAGGCTTGCGGAATGGCTTATGGATTAAGGATGGCGATTAATAATCCTGGAATATACTCGATTCTGGTTATTGCCATTACACTTACTGCGGGTACAATTTTCCTGATGTGGATTGGAGAACAGATTACTGCCAGAGGTGTTGGAAATGGCATTTCTCTGATAATTTTTGCAGGCATAGTATCAAGACTTCCTGCTGGGCTTCAGATTATTTATCAATATTTGCAGGCTGGAACAGTTAACTTGTTAAACGTTATCTTGTTTGCAGTGATCGCTCTGGCAATGATCGTTTTTGTAATTCTTATATCGCAAGGTGTACGCAAAATTCCTGTTCAATATGCCAAACGATTAGTTGGTAAAAAAATGTACGGAGGGCATAGCAGTTATATACCATTAAAGGTAAATCAGGCAGGCGTAATACCTATCATCTTCGCTTCTTCAGTGTTGATGTTTCCAGTTACGATTGCTCAGTTTGTAGATATTCCATGGGTAAAGTCAATGGGCAACTTATTTGCCTGGGGGTCACCATTGCAGACTACTCTGTACGTTTTAATGATTTTGTTCTTTACTTATTTTTATACAGCTGTAAGCCTTAATATAAGCGATATGTCCGATAATATAAAGAAGAATGGCGGGTTTATACCAGGGATGCGTCCTGGGAAACCAACTACCGATTATTTGGACAGGGTGATGTCCAGAATAACTTTAGCCGGGGCAATATTTCTAGCATTGATTGCACTGATGCCAAATGTAGTAGGCTGGCTGACCAGTATTGAAGGGATTTATTTTGGCGGTACGGCTTTGTTGATTGTAGTTGGTGTGGCGTTGGATACTATGAAACAGATAGAGTCAATGGTAATTATGAGGCACTATCATGGGTTTATGAAATAGGAGGAAGTTTATGATGTACATTATTTTAATGGGACCTCCGGGTGCTGGAAAGGGCACTCAGGCAGAGAAAATTGTTGAAGAATTTAGAGTACCCCATATTTCAACAGGAGATATGTTTAGAGCAGCCGTTAAACAGGGAAGCGAACTTGGGAAAGAAGCAAAAAGGTACATGGACGCCGGTGGACTTGTGCCAGATATTGTAACAATCGGTATTGTACGGGAAGGGCTGTCTAAACCGGAATGCGCTAATGGTTTTATTTTAGATGGGTTCCCAAGAACTGAAGAACAGGCAGTTGCTCTTGATGGCATTTTAAAAGATTTGGGAATCAAATTAACTGCTGTGGTTAATGTTTCTGTTCCTGATGATGAATTGGTTAGCCGGGTGACCGGCAGGCGCATTTGCAAAGCATGCGGTGCCACATATCATATCAAGTTCAATCCTACTAAGGTAGAGAGTATCTGCGATAAATGTGGCGGCAATCTTTATCAGCGTGATGATGATAAAGAGGAAACTGTGAAAAATCGGTTGAAAGCGTATCATTCTCAGACAGAACCATTGATTGAATACTATAAAAAGCAGGGTATATATAAAGAAATTAACGGCCTGCAAGCGATTGATAAGGTATATTCAGATGTTAGAGCTAGTCTTACAGAAAATATTTAAGGAGGTAAGATTGTGTCCAAACAGGATGTAATTGAAGTTGAAGGCACTATTCTTGAAGCTCTCCCTAATGCCATGTTTCAGGTGAAACTGGAAAATAATCATGTTATTCTAGCTCACATATCAGGAAAAATACGTATGAATTTCATTAAAATTTTGCCTGGTGATAGGGTTACCGTAGAACTGACTCCTTACGATCTCAATCGCGGAAGAATTACTTATCGGTTTAAATAACTTAAAGAACAGGCAAAAGGAGGTTTAAAATATGAAAGTCAGACCATCTGTTAAACCAATATGCGAAAAATGTAAAGTTATCAAACGCAAAGGTCATGTTATGGTAATTTGCGAAAATCCGAAACATAAACAAAGACAAGGTTAAGAGGGAGGCGTACGTTAATGGCACGTATTTCTGGTGTCGATTTACCGAGAGATAAGCGTATTGAATATGCTTTACCGTACATTTATGGCATAGGACTTACTTTATCCCGTAAAATTCTGGCTAAAACTGGTGTTAATCCGGATACCCGTGTTAGGGATCTGACAGAAGAAGAAATTTCCAAGATTCGTGAAACTCTGGATCACGATTATAAGGTGGAAGGTGATCTTCGTCGCGAAGAATCGCTTAATATTAAACGGCTAATTGAAATTGGCAGTTACCGCGGAAGACGGCATCGTATGGGATTGCCTGTTCGTGGTCAGAATACTAAAAATAATGCCCGTACTCGTAAAGGACCAAAACGTACTAGCGGCAGAAAGAAATAATTGGTAAGGAGGGATAACCCGGTGGCTGGAAGAAAAGTTGTCCGCAACAAGAAAAAAGTCAGTAAAAATATTATTAATGGTGTAGCACATATTCGTTCCACTTTCAATAATACTATTGTTACTATTGCTGATACAGACGGTAATGCTATAAGTTGGGCTTCAGCAGGAGGACTTGGATTTAGGGGTAGTCGTAAAAGCACTCCTTATGCTGCACAGATGGCAGCAGAAGAAGCTACTAAAGCTGCAATGGAGCATGGCTTAAAGCAGGTGGAGGTTTTCGTTAAAGGACCTGGTGCTGGTCGCGAAGCTGCTATTCGTGCCCTTCAGGCTGCAGGTCTCGAAGTTAATTCGATTAAAGACGTTACTCCGATTCCACATAATGGTTGCCGCCCGCCGAAACGCAGAAGAGTATAATTGGAGGTGTAAAATAGATGGCTATTGATAGAGTTCCTGTGCTGAAAAGATGCAGATCCTTGGGCTTAACTCCTGCATTTCTGGGAGTTAGTAAAGAATCTAGGCGGCAGGTTAGACGCCAGAATAGAAAAAAGAGTGAGTATGGTATTCAATTAACTGAAAAACAAAAAGCAAAATTTATATATGGTATTTTAGAAAAGCAGTTCCATGGATATTATGATAAAGCGAAAAAAATGGAAGGTATTGCCGGCGAGAATTTATTAATTCTTCTTGAACGAAGGATTGATAATGTCGTGTTTAGACTTGGATTGGCAAACACACGCCGACAGGCACGCCAAATTGTGAGACATGGGCATATTGCGGTTAATGGGAAACGCCTTGATATTCCTTCGGCATTGGTTAAAGCAGGAGATATTATTTCTGTAATGGAGAATAGCCGAAACAAGGAATATTTCAAAGGCATGGATGAAACCTTGGCAACAAAAACAGTGCCAGCTTGGTTGGTACTTGACGCCGCAAATATGGGCGGGAAAGTAGATCGTTTCCCAACACGTGAGGAAATTGATGTTCCGATTGAAGAACACCTCATTGTAGAATTGTACTCCAAATAATTAGCGAACATCTTTTGCCACCAAACTGTGAGACGTATTGTGGTAATACGTGAAAGAAGGAGGCTTCCGCATGATTGAAATAGAAAAACCTAAGATGGTTGTTGCTGAAATAAGTGATGATGGACGTTATGGTAAATTTGTTTGGGAACCGTTAGAAAGGGGATATGGCATTACGCTCGGGAACAGCCTGAGACGTGTACTGCTTTCTTCCCTGCCTGGAGCCGCAGTAACCCATGTTAAGATTGACGGGGTACTGCATGAGTTCACTACTATTCCAGGCGTTAGAGAAGATGTTACAGATATTATTCTAAACATCAAAGGACTCTGTCTGAAAATGGAGTGCGAAGAGGAAAAAATTCTGCGTATTGAATGTTCTGGAGAACAGGAAGTTACTGCTGCAGATATTATTGCAGACAGCGATGTGGAAATATTGAATCCTGAGTTGCATATTGCAACGCTAGATGAGGATGCAGTTTTCAATATGGAAATCCATGTTGAAAAGGGACTAGGTTATGTGCCAGCGGATAGGAATAAACGTTCTGACCAGCCTATTGGGGTTATTCCGGTGGATTCAATTTATTCCCCTATTACCAGGGCGAAATTTGGTGTTACCGATACCCGTGTTGGCAATGTCACTAATTACGATAAACTTACTTTGGAAGTTTGGACAGATGGAAGTGTAATGCCGGATGAAGCTGTAAATATAGCTTCCAGCATAATGATTGATTACTTCAAACTATTCCAGACTGGTGATGTGGCAAAACCGATTATAAGCGTTGCTGGCAGTTCTGACTCAGAAGGAACAGATGCACATAAGGAAGGACCGGGTGCAATGTCTATTGACGATTTAGATCTGTCTGTGCGTAGCAATAATTGCCTTAGGCGCGCAGGGATAAATACTGTTGAAGAATTGACCCAGAAGTCGGAAGAGGATATGATGAAAGTACGTAATTTGGGTCGCAAGTCCTTGGATGAAGTGAAGAAAAAATTAGCCGATTTAGGTTTGTCTTTACAAAAGAGTGACGAAGAATAGCAAAGGAGGCGGAACACATGGCATACAGAAAACTGGGGCGTAATTCTGGTAACCGTAAAGCTTTATTTCGCAGTATTCTAACTTCCTTTTTTAAATATGGCAGAATAGAAACTACTATTACCAAAGCTAAAGAGGTTGCCAGTAAATCAGCCCATTTAATTACTTTGGCAAAACAGAATGATCTGCATGCAAGACGTCAGGTTTTGGCAATTTTAAATGATAAAGATGTGACAAAAAAACTTTTTGAAGAAATTGCTCCCAAATATGAAGGACGGCAAGGTGGGTTTACCCGTATTTACAGAGTAGGACCTCGTCGCGGAGATGCTGCAGAAATGGCAATCATTGAGCTTATTTGATGTAAAAAAGCAGGAATAAAATTCCTGCTTTTTTAATGCTTATATCATGTAGGACATATAACGATTGTGTGAAATGAGATGGATTGGCAAAAGGATCATTTCCTGTGGTATTATTTAATTAGTGAAATTTAAATATTATCGGGAAAGCTAAGGAGGATACAAAGTGCTAACAAAAAGTTTCCTGGAATTTTTATATGAGGCGGCCCATATTCAGCGCTGGAACGACCACATTCGCCCTAGTGGGTTTACGGAGTTGGACAAACAGGCTCATAAAATGATGATTTTGTATGTACTTGCAAGGTTTGAAGAGGATGATCACAATGCTGACTTAAATTGGCGTGTGCTTATTGAAGGAGGAATTTTTGAATTTCTGCACCGAAACGTACTGACAGATATTAAACCGCCAGTTTTTCACGAGTTAATGCGTGCACAGGGCAAGGCACTGAATAAATGGGTATATGGCGAACTGAAAAGGCGCATTCCTGATATAGATAATGATTTTATTAAGGAAATGAAGAAATACTTTGATAATCCTGATTATTGTCCTAAGGAAAAAAAGCTATTGCGTGCGGCACATTATCTGGCCACACAATGGGAATTTAATATAATTTATCCTTTTAATGAGAATATTTATGGTATTGAAGAAACAAGGCAGGCTATAGAGGGGGAAGTACAGGAACATTTTGACTTGACAGGGGTGCAGAAACTGGCTTTGAAGAGCAAGACAAGTAAATTTATTGATCTGGTAGGGCAGTTGCGTTTCCAGAAACGCTGGGCTCAATCTCCGCGGGTTCCTGAGACATCTGTCATGGGGCATGTGTTGTTAGTAGCAATTATGGGATATTTTTGTGCAGTAAAAATGGGAGCCTGTGATGAACGCATTGTCAGTGATTTCCTTTGCGGATTATTCCATGATTTGCCGGAAGTACTGACTAGAGATATTATTTCCCCGGTAAAACGAAGCGTAGCGGGATTGGATGAACTTATTAAAACAATTGAGGAGCGGCAGGTGTCCGAAAAGATCCTACCATTATTGCCAGATAGTTGGGCTGAAGATATTTTGTACTATACCCAGAATGAATTCGCGGATAGGGTTATTCTGAATGGGAAACCGAATTTTACTACTATTGAGGAGATTAATGCCAAATATAACATTGGCGGCAAGGGCTATAAACCCACTGATGGAACTATGTTAAAAGGCTGTGATCATCTGGCTGCATTTATGGAAGGATGGCTTTCAATAAAACATGGAATCACTTCTTCGCATTTAGAAGAGGGAGTGGCTTCCTTAAGGCAACAATATTTGGGCAAGACTATTGGTGGTATTAATTTCAGCGAGATTTATGCCGAATTTGAATAATTTAAACATAAAATTTTCAAGGAGTTTTATTTATAAAATTTTTAGAAAATTCGTGAAATTTTACAAGGTCATCTGGACACAAAATATTTGGATAGCTATAATAATATATTGAGGGGAGTAAAAAAAATAATAATAAGGAGGTAGAATATTTATGGACATATTCGAAATGGCGAAAATACCGCTGAATAAAGCCATTAAAGCGATGAAACTTAACGAGGGAGCGGCTAATATTATTAACAATCCGGAAAGGACACTTGAGGTTTCCGTCCCCGTTAAAATGGATAACGGAAAGACTAAAGTATTTACCGGATATCGCAGCCAGCACAGTACAATTTTGGGGCCTGCTAAAGGCGGGATCCGCTATCACCAGAATGTTTCCTTAGATGAAGTTAAGACACTGGCTTTCTGGATGACTTGCAAATGTGCTGTAGCAGGGTTGCCTTATGGCGGCGGCAAGGGCGGCATCATTGTTGATCCGGCAAAGTTGTCCCAGAGAGAACTGGAAGCTTTAACCAGAGGGTTTATTGATAAAATTGCCCCTATTATTGGCGAGAAACGTGATATTCCAGCTCCGGATATGAATACCAATGCGCAAATTATGGGCTGGATGATGGATGAATACAGCAAGTTAACTTGCCAGTATGAACCGGGATTTATCACCGGAAAGGCTATTTGCGTAGGAGGCTCATTGGGGCGTACCGCCGCAACTGGACGTGGAGTAGTGGTTGCTGCACTTGAAGCCCTTAAAATAAAAAAGATTGCGCCTCAGAAAGCAACATGTGCGGTGCAGGGTTTTGGCAATGTGGGCAGCTGGACGGCAAAGCTGTTTTATGACGAAGGAGTAAAGGTAGTCGCTTTAAGTGATATTAAAGGAGCTATCTACTGTGCTGACGGATTTAATCCGTACAAGGTTGAAGAATATGCTGCTAAAAAAGGCAGCGTAGTCGGGTATCCGGGCAGCAAACCTATTACCAATAAAAAACTCCTGACACTGGATGTTACCATTTTGGCGCCATGTGCCATGGAGCTGCAGATTACTGCTGAAAATGCAGATAGCATAAAAGCAAAGATTGTTGCTGAAGGCGCAAACGGGCCCACTACTCCCGAGGCCGATATAATTCTGGATAAAAAGAGAATAATGGTTATTCCTGATATTTTAGCTAATGGTGGCGGGGTAACAGTAAGTTATTTTGAATGGGTGCAGAATCTCTACCGTAATTTCTGGAGCGAAGAAAAGGTTATAGAAAGGCAGAATGCCCTAATGCGTGCTGCGTTTAAAAATGTATTTGACGCAACTAAAAAATATAAAGTTGATATGCGTGTAGCGGCTTATATTGTAGCTTTAGGCAGATTAGATGAAGCAATGAAAATCCGCGGGATGTATTAATTGCAGCTTTGTAAATATTGGTAATTTTATTAAATGAAAAATTCTCCTTTGATAAGGTGCCTGTTTTTGACGGCTGTATCGGTTCAAAGGAGAATTTTATTTATGCTTTCTTTTAATCAATGTTATAATGGGTTTAGTGAAGGCACAGAAGGAGCGCGAGTTAATGTCAGAGAGGGAATTTCCGATACCGCGCAGGATAAATTATATACCATCGCCACTAGAGCCTGATGAAGATGGCGTCCTTGATATAGGGTTCCATTGCGGGAACTTAAAGGATGGACGTCCTTATCGCCTAGAATGCTGGGCTATGGACGAAATTATCATGGTTACGGTGATGTTTTCTGATATGAATATCAGGAGTTATTTGCGCCAGGATATGTATGACTTGCTTAAACAGGAAAAGTTGGTAGATTATATATCTGGTAAGAAACCGTTGCAGTTTGCCAGAACTCATGATGATGCTGGTAACAGCATGTGGATGTTGAATATAATGCTGGCCGACGGTAAAGGAAGGTACGCTAAGCTGAAGATAAAACTGCAAAGCTATAAATAAAATAAGACTGTGATAATTATAATTATCACAGTCTTATTTTATTTAACAGAGGATTATTTTGTTTGTAAATATACATTAACTGCCTTAGCAGCTGCGCGGCCTTCTGCAATGGCCCATACAACTAGACTTTGACCGCGACGTGAATCACCTGCAGCGAAGATACCAGGGATAGATGTCATGTAGTTGTTTTGGTCGGTAGCGATTGTATTGGTTGGAGATTTAGCAAATTTAAATTCATCAAACAGTATGCTTTCACATCCCGTGAAGCCCATTGCTAGAATCACCAGTTGGGCAGGAAGTAATTGTTCCGTATCACTTATTTCCACAGGAACTTGTCGGCCGCTCCGCTGTTTCCACTGTACCTGGCAGCAACGTAATTTAGTTATATGACCATTCTTACCCACAAATTCCTTACTCATTATGCAATATTCACGAGGATCCTGATGATAAAGCTCAAAGGCTTCTTCTTGACCGTAGTCGGTTTTAAAAGTACGCGGCATCTGTGGCCAAGGATTATTTTTCTGACGAGAATGGGGAAGACAAGGCATTATTTCAATTTGTTTTATGCTTTTACAGCCTTGACGTATAGCGGTTGCTACGCAATCAGTTCCAGTATCGCCACCGCCTATGACAACTACATCTTTATCTCTTGCTGAAATAATTGTATGTTCATCTAAAGTGTCACCTAGTAAAGTTTTGGTGGCACTTTCCAGATAATCCTTAGCAAAATATATTCCTTTAAGATTACGTCCTGGAATAGGAAGATCCCGAGGAACAGTGCTGCCCGTACATAGTACTATGGCATCAAACTGTTTGGAAAGGGTTTCCGAAGAAATCTTATATCCGACTTCACTGTTCAATTTAAATTTAATACCAGCTTTTTTTAGCATAGCTATACGTCGTGTAACGATGTCTTTGCCCAACTTCATATTGGGAATGCCATACATTAAAAGTCCGCCCGGGCGGTCGGCACGTTCATATATTGTTACATTGTGCCCAGCCCGGTTCAATTGGTCTGCACAGGACAGGCCAGCAGGGCCGCTGCCGATAACAGCTATTTTTTTGTCACTGCGCTTTTCAGGAATCTCTGGCTCTACATATCCTTTGGCAAAAGCCGTTTCTATAATATATTGCTCAATATTTTTAATGCATACGGGCGATGTTGCTAATCCTGCACTACAGGCTCCTTCGCATGGAGCAGGGCAAACGTGAGATGTGAATTCCGGAAAGTTATTAGTTGCGATCAGGCGATTATAGGCAAAGAAATCCAAACCCTGATAAACAAGATCGTTGAATTCTGGCATCAAGTTGTGCAGCGGGCAGCCGGAAAGATTGTTTTCCAGTATGATACCGCTTTGGCAAAAAGGGATTCCACAGTTCATACAGCGCGCCGCCTGTTGTCGGATGAAATCCTGTTCTCCAATGCTGGAAGGTTTAATTTCCTGCCAGTCCTGCATTCGTTCCTTGGGGAGGCGCAATTCAAGTTCCTGCCTCTTATAATCAATAAATCCTGTCGGCTTACCCATTTTTGCTTACCTCCTCAAAAACTTTTATAGTGGCTTCTTGTCTGCTGATACCTTTTTGCATTAGTTCTTCTAGTTTTTCGGTAACCAACTTATAATCTTTAGGAATTACTTTGACGAATTTAGGTAAACAATTATCCCAATCATCCAGTATTTCTTCAGCAATACGGCTTCCTGTATAATTCTTATGGTTTAAAATCATTTTTTTGACAAGAATAATATCATTTACTTCCTGCAGGGATTCCAAGAGTACGATATCTTTATTGCAGTAGTTGGCAAAATTTCCATTAATGTCGAATACATAAGCTGTTCCGCCGCTCATACCGGCAGCAAAATTGCGGCCTGTCTTGCCCAGGATAACTACAGTACCGCCAGTCATATATTCACAGCCATTGTCGCCAACTCCTTCTACCACTGCACTGGCACCGCTGTTGCGTATGCAGAAGCGTTCACCTGTAATACCGGAAACATAGGCTTCGCCGCTGGTTGCTCCATAGAGGGCAACATTGCCTATTATTATATTTTCTTGTGGCACGAAAGGAGATTCCGCAAAAGGATAAATAATTATTTTCCCGCCCGAGAGTCCTTTGCCGACATGATCGTTGGCATCTCCCTCCAGTATTAGGGAAACTCCGTGAGGAAGGAAAGCTCCGAGACTTTGACCAGCAGAACCTTTGAAATGAAGAGTAATAGTATCTTCTGCTAATCCTTCAGCACCGTACAGACGAGTAATTTCACTGCCCAGGATGGTGCCGACAACTCGGTCGGTATTTTTGATAGGCAGAGTGATATTGATCGGATTTTTGCTTTCAAGGGATGATTTACATATAGCCAAAAGTTCGCGGCAGTCCAAGGAAGATTCCAGCTGATGGTTTTGTTGTACCGTGCAAACTTGCCCTACGTCCGATGGGATTTCCGGTTTGTAAAGCAAAGGCGAAAGGTCCAGCTTCTTGTCTTTCCAATTGCGGTCAGGCTTGGCAAGAAGTACTTCGGTGCGGCCGACCATTTCGTTAATTGTCCGGAATCCGAGTTTTGCCATATATTCGCGCACTTCAGTGGCTATAAAGCGCATAAAGTTTACGATGTATTCTGGTTTGCCTTTGAAGTTTTTACGCAGTCTGGGATCCTGGGTTGTAATACCGACCGGGCAGGTATTAAGGTTGCAGACACGCATCATTATACAACCTAAAGCAATAAGAGGCGCAGTTGCAAAGCCAAATTCTTCCGCTCCAAGCAGAGCGGCTATGATTACATCGCGGCCAGTCATAAGTTTACCGTCAGTTTCCAGAGTCACTCTGTCACGCAGATTATTCATTAGCAGTGTCTGATGGGTTTCCATTAAGCCAAGTTCCCATGGCATTCCTGCATGATTAATACTCGTACGGGGAGAAGCACCAGTACCGCCGTCGTAACCGGAAATAAGAACTACATCCGCACATGCCTTGACGACGCCTGCGGCAATAGTACCGACACCTGCTGCAGATACCAGCTTGACGCTGATCCTTGCTTTTGGATTGGCATTTTTTAAATCGTGAATTAGTTCGGCTAAATCTTCGATGGAATAAATATCATGATGTGGAGGAGGGGATATTAACCCTATGCCAGCCGTTGTACCGCGGCACTCTGCAATCCAAGGGTAAACCTTTCCGCCAGGTAGCTGGCCTCCTTCGCCAGGCTTCGCACCCTGGGCTATTTTAATTTGAATTTCATCGGCATTTACCAGGTAATTGCTGGTAACGCCGAAACGCCCGGAGGCAACTTGTTTAATGGAACTGCGTTTGCTGTCGCCATTAGGCAGGGGCCGAAATCTGGAAGGATGTTCGCCTCCTTCACCTGTATTTGATTTGCCGCCTATGCGGTTCATGGCAACAGCTATGCATTCATGGGCTTCTTGGCTTAAGGAACCGTAGCTCATGGCGCCAGTTTTAAAATGTTTGCAAATACTCTCTACGGATTCCACTTCCTCAATGGGGATGGAAAGACGCTGAGGGGTAAATGTCAACATGCTACGCAGAGTCTGATTGGCAAAAGTACTGCCGCACAGTTCGTTTGAAAACTTCTTATATAAGGAATAATCGTTAGTCTGGCATGCACGCTGCAGGGTGAAAACCGTCTTAGGATTAAGGATATGCTTTTCACCGTCGTTGCGCCACTGATACTTGCTGCCGGAATCGTAAATAAAGTTAGTGCTTTTAGTTTTAAAAGCCGGCAGATGTCGCATTGAAACTTCTGCAGCAATTTCATCCAGCCCGATGCCGCCTAAGGGAGAAGGCGTACCGGTAAAGTATTTGTCAATTACATCTTTACCAATACCCAGGGCTTCAAAAATTTGAGCACCGCGATAGGATTGTACTGTGGAAATACCCATTTTGGAGAGAACTTTGGCAATGCCGTGAGTACAGGCATTTATGTAATTTTCTGTAGCTGTTTCAAAATCAACTTCCGTGATTAGTCCATTGGCACACATAGATTCAATAGTCTCAAAAGCCAGATAAGGATTAATGCCGCTGACACCGTAGCTTAAGAGCAAGGCAAAGTGATGTACTTCACGAGGTTCTGCGGATTCAATTATGATGGATGCCTTAAGGCGTGTTCCGTTGCGGATCAGATGGTGATGCAGGCAGGCTCCGGCCAGGAGAGCCGGGATGGCTGCCATTTTTTCGTTCATATCCCGGTCAGATAAAATCAGGATACATTTGTCCTGAGAAATATATTTGTCGGCTTGATTACATAAGTCATCTAGAGCTTTTTTGAGTCCCTGCCCTCCTTTGCCTACAGGATATAACATAGGAAGTGTTGCGGCTTCAAATTTAGGTTGGTTAATATTTTTCAGCTTGGCTAGTTCTATATTGCTTAAAATTGGAGATTCTGCAGAAATCTGTCTGCAGCTATCCGGCTGGGGGTCAATAAGATTTTTCTCAGGGCCTATGGCACTGGTGGTATCGGTGAATACCTCTTCGCGGATTGCATCAATTGGAGGATTTGTAACCTGCGCAAACAGCTGGTGAAAATAATTGTATAAAAGTTGGGGCTTTTCGGATAATACGGCAAGCGGTGAATCAATGCCCATTGCCCCCAAGGGGTCGATGCCCTTTACAGCCATTGGTTTTAAAAATTTATTCAGATCTTCCAGGGTATAACCAAAGGCAAGCTGACGGCGCATGAGAGTTTCCAGGTCTGGTTTGGGCAATAGTGTATTTAATTCTATATTCTTCAATTTAATAAGATTCTCATCAAGCCATTTGCGATAAGGATGCTCAGTTGCAATACGGTGCTTGATTTCATCATTATCAATGATACATCCTTTCACGGTGTCAATAACTAACATCCTGCCTGGGCGCAGACGGTCTTTTTTACATATGGAAGAAGGGTCGAAGTCCATTACGCCAACTTCAGAGGCAAGGACTATGGTGTCATCCTTTGTAATGTAATAGCGCGCTGGACGGAGTCCATTACGATCTAATGCAGCACAAATTGTCCGGCCATCGGTGAAAGCCATAGCTGCTGGACCGTCCCATGCTTCGATAAGTGAGTTATGATATTCAAAAAAAGCCTTTAAATCTTTATCCAGATGAGGATTTTTGCACCAGGGTTCCGGAATCATCATCATTATGGCATGCGGCAGACTTCGCCCGGACATGAAAAGAAATTCCAAGCAGTTGTCAAACATTCCTGAATCTGATCCGGTTTCGTCAATAACAGGCATTATTTCGTTAATTTTATTACCCCATAAGGAATTACCGCACATGGTCTGACGTGCCCGCATCCAGTTGATATTTCCCCGCAGGGTATTGATTTCTCCATTATGTATCAAATAGCGATAGGGATGGGCGCGTTCCCAACTGGGAAAGGTATTTGTACTGAAACGCGAATGGACCAGAGCCAGTGCTGTTTCGATTGAAGAGTCCATGAGATCTGGATAAAAAATATCAAGCTGCTTAGTGGTTAGCATTCCTTTGTATACTATAGTTCGGGAAGATAGGCTGGAAACATAAAAATATTTTCCGCCGCGCAGATTGCCATAGCGGATATGTTTTTCCGCTAGACGCCGGATAATGTACAATTGGCGTTCAAAAGCATTGTCGTCAACATCAAGCCTACAAATTATTTCTTGGCTGGCCTTAATAAATACTTGTGCCATAAATGGCTGGCTTTGCCGCGATTTTTCACCTAAAACTTCTGGATTGACGGGAACATTACGCCACCCTAATACTTCCTGACCGTTATCGGTAACGATTTTTTCAAAATGGCGCTGTGTATTCTCCCTTTCTACGGTATCAGGAGGTAAAAATAAAAATCCTACTGCATAATGTCCTGGATTGGGTAACTGGATATTCAGTTTGGCACATTCTTTAATGAAAAAAGTATGGGGCAACTGGATAAGTATCCCGGCGCCATCGCCGGAATTCATATCGGCACCTTGTCCGCCACGGTGATCCATATTGCGCAAAACAATTAGGGATTGACGCAGGATTTTATGTGATTTACGTCCTTTGATATTGGCAACGATACCTATACCGCAGGAATCGTGTTCAAACCAAGGATCATAAAGTCCTTGCTTTTTTGGTAAAGAACTGTACATAAATTTTCTCCCTCCTAAATTAGCAAAACAATACATGAAATTACAAAACTAATTATAATATCCTCATAATATTAAAGCAAATTGTATACAATATTATTTAAATGTTCTTTTGTATTGGAATTTACAGTAAATTTATTTCATCAAATAATATTAATAATTTAGAAAATTTAAAAATTTTAGAGAGAAAGGAAATACAGCAGAGGTTGAACATGTTTTTTCAGGAAAGATTTAGTATAATATATTTA
>JAJQAO010000026.1:61210-71676 GCA_021203775.1 Phascolarctobacterium sp. | reverse complement strand
TTTTTGGATAGATACTGCAAATAATCAAAGGGCGGACCACTTACCGCCCTTCTTTACTTAATATAATATGAAAAAAGCAGCACCAGCAAAGGAGGTATCCAAGTGAAAAATAATTATTCCGCACAGCAACGCTTATCGCACTACTCACAGTTGCAGCCGAAAGATATTTTTCAGGAACTTGGCATTTCTGGAAACGGCCTGAACGAAGAACAAGTCGAATCTTCCCGGAAACAGTACGGTGAAAACAGAATAACCAGTCAGAAAAAAGATACCATCCTTTACCGCTTGCGTAGAGCTTTTATTAATTTTTTTTCAATCGTTCTTTTGTTGCTGGCTGTTATTTCATTTTGCACTGATGTACTTTTAGCATCCAATTTTAGCCGCAATATAACTACAGTAGCCATAATTTTAACCATGCTGCTCATCAGCGGTGTTGTAAGATTTATTCAGGAAATGCGTTCCAAACGAATAGCTGATAGCCTTGTTCGTTTAGTGCATACTGCAGTACCCGTTCTTCGAGATGGGCACTGGCAGGAACTTTTTGCTGAACAATTAGTAGTTGGTGATATAGTGCGCCTAGACGCCGGCGATCGCGTGCCGGCTGATATTCGTCTGCTCCAAACTAGCGACTTTTTTGTAACTCAGGCCGTCATTACCGGCGAAAGCGGCGTATTGGAAAAAACAGCAGAAATTCTTGAATTTCCTCCAATAAAGATCAGCGATTATACTAATACGATATTCCTGGGTTCAAGTGTTACCGGCGGTTTTTGTACGGGTGTTGTCCTGGCAGTTGGACACGATACCCTGTACGGTGGAGTCTCCTTGCCTGAAGGAAGAAAGAAAAAAGGCTTCGACCGGGGAGAAACTTCTATTGCCTGGGTACTAATTAAATTTACTGCTTTTCTTGTTCCCATCGTGTTTGTGGCCTGTGGATTGACAAAAGGCGACTGGCTGGAATCATTCCTTTTTGCATTATCAGTTGCCGTAAGCCTGACTCCAGAACTTTTGCCAATGGTCATCAATGCCTGCCTGGCCAAAGGAAGTTTTCAAATGGGACAAAAGCGTACAGTAGTAAAAAACATTAACGCTATGCAAGGCTTTGGCAGTATGGATGTTTTGTGTGTAGATAAAACTGGTACCCTTACAGGAAATACTGTATTGCTGGAATACTATATGGATATCCTTGGCAATGAAAACTCGGAGACTCTTGATCTGGCATTTTTGAACAGTTTTTACCATACCGGCATATTTAATAATTTAGATGCTGCCATCTTAAAAGCACGCAATATGCCAAAACGGGAAACCCATTTTTCAAAGTTAATTCAACAATATAAAAAACTGGACGAAATTTCATTTGACTATTCACGCAAATTTGCCAGTGTATTGGTACAGAGCAAGGAAAACAATATACTTCTCGTTAAGGGCAGTGTAAAAGAAGTTGTGGAACGCTGCAAGTATGTAGAATATCAAGGTACTATACGAGAGGCCGGGCCTGACAGTTTTAATAGTGTCCATGCAATACTTGATGAAATGCTTGACGATGGCATGAAAGTACTCGCAGTAGCCTATAAACCTATGGGAAAGAATGTCCTTCAGCTGGAAGATGAATACGATTTGACGCTACTCGGATACTTAGCTTTTTTTGATACTCCTAAACAAAGTGCGGCCAGCGCAATTCAAAAACTACACGATCTTCAGATAAATGTAAAAGTTCTGACTGGAGATAATTCACGTGTTGCCGCTTCCATCTGCCGCCGTTTAGATATTAATACGGATCACATTCTAACGGGCAGTGAGCTGAACACTCTTTCAGACAGCGAATCATTGCTCGCAATAGAAAAATATAGTATTTTTGCCGAACTTTCACCGGCTCAAAAAGCATATATTGTAGAAACACTGCAAGATAACGGACATGCCGTCGGGTTCCTGGGGGATGGCATGAACGACTTTCCTGCTGTTGCACAGGCAGATGTGGGAATCTCCGTAGATACTGCAACCGATACCGTCAGGGATATAGCTGATGTTATTCTTTTAAAAAAAGATTTAAACGTGCTGAGCGATGGTGTGCTTGAAGGACGTAAAGCTTTTGCTAATATGTCCAAATACATAAAAATCACGGCTTCATCCAATTTCGGCAACATCTGTGCCATTGTAATAGCAAGTGTACTATTACCTTTCTTCCCAATGACTTCACTGCAGCTGTTATTACTGACCCTTCTCTATGATATTCTCTGTCTGATCCTTCCTTGGGACAATGTGGATCAGGAAGTTTTGAAAAGGCCTTTGGAATGGTCCGGGCGCAGATTATCCAAGTTTATGCTGGCTTTTGGCCCGCCCAGTTCAGTTTTTGATATTCTGACATTTATTTTCCTATATTTTGTCCTTTGTCCAAGTCTCTGCGGCGGCAGCTTCCATATTCTTAATTCTGAAATGCAGGCCCATTTCATTGCCGTCTTTCAGACTGGCTGGTTTTTAGAATCCATGTGGACCCAAGTTCTTATTTTACACATGCTCCGTACTAAAAAACTGCCATTCTTACAAAGTAAGCCATCACGTCCTGTGATTATCGTGACATTGCTCGGCATTTTAATTTTCACAACACTAATTGTAACGCCACTAGGACAATCGCTGGGGTTAACTGCCCTGCCTCCAGCTTATTTCATTTTCCTAATCCTAACAGTTATAGCATATCTGCTTTTAGTTACTTTAATCAAAAAGCTGTATGTCATTAAATATCACGATTTAACTTGAGAAAGGGGGAATTCATATGAAAAAAAATATAGGTTTCGTAAATCTGGATTCATCCTTGCTCAATTGGCTATTAGATAAACTGGCAGGTGCTCCCTCGGAAATTCCCAATGCAAATGAACTTTCAGAAGCCTTAAAAGATCTCAGTACAGCAAATTGTTCCTCGATAATGATTGAATTAAATCAAAGCGGCTCCACATCCGTTTCTTATGACAGACTGCAATGCGGCGATCTTGTAATACATGCCAGATCCCGCAAGGTACTGCGTGATGATGTCGAAATTTCCTTAACTCCCACAGAATTTGATATTCTTTACTTCCTGGCCCGCAACAAAGGAGAAGTATTCACAAAAGAGCAAATATATAAAGCCGTATGGGAAGAGGATTATTTTATGGATGATAGCAATATTATGGCTTTTATCCGTAAACTGCGTAAAAAAATCGAGCCAACTCCTGATGATCCAGTATATATTTTAACAATTTGGGGCATTGGCTATAAATTTAACGAGAAACTGTAACACAAAAATATATTTCTTACCAAATCGCAAGGAAATTGCAAGGTTTTAACCCTGTAACTTTCCTTGTATTTTTTTTACACTTAATGTTAGATACCTATGATATCTATTTTTTATTTCTACAAATATTAAATGAAGGAGGACCAATCAGATGGAATACACAGATTTTATTGCCAGAATTGGGCTTTCTTTGATTCTCGGTTTTTTTATAGGCCTTGAAAGACAGCTGACAGGTCATTCTGCTGGAGTCCGCATCAACGTGCTAATTTGCATGGGTACTGCGTTCTTTACACTGTTTCCTATGATTTATGGATCAGGTGAAGTTTTCCGTGTAGGCAGCAGTATCATAACCGGCGTCGGGTTCTTATGCAGTGGCGTTATTTTCAAAGACAGCGGCTCGGTCCGCGGAATGAATACGGCAGCTACCCTCTGGTGTACGGCAGCCATTGGAATCCTCGCCAGCACCGGAATGCACCTAATGGCAATCATCGCTGCTTCCGTCTTGATTGCCTCCAATTTAGTTCTGCGTTCTGTAAGCCGTAAAATTAACCCTATCAGACTTGAAGAGGAATCAGAAAAACAATATCGCATTTCTGTTATCTGCCAGGAAGATGCTGAACAAAAAATAAGACAAATGTTAATAAAAGGTAATACCTGCAGCACGCTATATTTAAATAATCTGGAAAGTGGTGACGTAACTGGTGACAAAGTGGAAATTGTTGCCGAATATTTTTCCACCGGCAAACCTAAAAATGACATCCTTGAAGACATTGTCAGTAAAATACTATTGTTACCTGAAGTTGTAAATGCCGGCTGGGAGGTATTGTAAGATTCTTTCTCAAAGACAGATCCGGCGCTATTCATCCAAGAAACTATCCCTCAAAATTATCAAACCATCATTTTTTATAAATAATTAAGGAAAGAAGGAGGTGCGGGAACTTATGGATTATACCTGTATCGTTTTAGGAACGGTTTTCTGCATTGCAGGTATCGCTTTTGCCTGCGGCAAAGCACATATCCATCTTGCTGCCTGGCAGGCCATGTCAGAAGAAGAAAAAGCTCAGGTTAAAATTGGGCCGTTATGCCGTAATATCGGTAATGTTATTGCCCTAAGCGGCATCATTTTCCTGCTTAAGGGATTATGGCCGGCAATTTTCAACCAATGGTTTATGTACGCCATAATTCTATGGCTTATCCTGGCCGGCTTTGACGTATGGTACATCGGCTGGAGCAAGCGCTATCGCAACTAATACTCCGCTTTGCGGTTTATTATAAATATTATGGAGAAAAGCGAGGTGTAAAGCATGGACGCCAGAGGGCAGTCCAAAAAAATTATATTAAAATTTGGCAGAAGGCTTCATGTTTTCACATTGGTTTTCTACCGTTAAATTTTATCAAAGGAGGTAATTCCATTGAGTAAACAAGATATGCGATTGGACCCTGAAAGAGAGTCGCTTATAGCCGAACTCCAGGAACGCATTAGGTTTGCAGCAATCAGTCCTATTAAAGACGTCTTAAGAAGTCTTAATACGACTTTAAAAGGATTGGACCCGGAACAAGTTCCGGTTAGTCGCGCAAAATACGGTAACAACAAAATTACTAAACACAAAAAGAAATCCCTTCCCCGTCGTCTGGCAGATGCCTTCATTAATCCGTTCACTGCTATTCTGACTTTCCTGGCATTTGTTTCCGCATTGACAGACATGGTTTTCCCATATTTCAGTCTTTTCGGCAGTGAACCGGAAGACTTCGACCCCATGACAGTAACAATAATCCTTGCAATGGTATTTATTTCCGGCACACTCCGTTTTGTACAGGAAACTCGCAGTGGTGATGCGGCCGAAAAACTGCTTGCCATGATTACCACTACATGTACGGTTAGCCGCAAGGGGCAGGAAAAAATTGACATTCCTTTGGATGACGTGGTTGTAGGCGATATCGTGCATCTGTCTGCAGGCTCTATGATTCCCGCCGATGTTCGCGTTTTTGATTCCAAGGATCTGTTCGTCAGCCAGTCAAGCCTGACAGGTGAAAGTGAACCTGTAGAGAAATTTCCTGACCGCAGCGATGAAGGAAAAGAATCAATTGTTGAATATCAGAACATTGCCTTCATGGGTTCAAACGTAGTCTCCGGCAGTGCTAAGGCAGTAGTAGTATCCACTGGCGACCATACCCTCTTCGGAACAATGGCTTCTTTTGTTGCTGAAGAAGCCGTAGAAACCAGTTTTACCAAAGGTGTTAATGCCGTTAGCTGGGTATTGATCCGCTTCATGCTGGTAATGGTTCCGACAGTATTCTTTGTAAACGGTATAACTAAAGGCGACTGGCTGGAAGCATTCCTGTTTGGTATTTCCATAGCCGTTGGTCTGACACCTGAAATGCTGCCTATGATTGTTACCACCTGTCTTGCCAAAGGCGCAGTTTCCATGAGCGAGAAAAAGACTATAGTTAAAAATCTTAACTCTATCCAAAACTTCGGCGCTATTGACATACTTTGTACTGATAAAACAGGTACTTTGACTCAGGATAAGGTAATACTTGAATATCACATGAATGTAAACGGCGAAGAAGATACTCGCGTATTGCGCCATGCTTACCTTAACAGTTTCTTCCAGACAGGTTACAAGAACCTGATGGATCTGGCTATCATTGACAAAACCGAGGAAATGGAAGCAGAAGATCCAAGGCTTGTCGATCTTTCTGATGCCTATGAAAAAGTAGACGAAATTCCTTTTGATTTCACCCGCCGCCGTCTGACTACCGTAGTAGCAGATAAAAACGGTAAAACTCAAATGGTCACCAAGGGCGCAGTTGAAGAAATGCTGGCTGTCTGCAGTTATGTGGAATGTGACGGAAAAGTTCAGCCGCTGGAAGACAATCTGCGCAGCCGTGTATTTGAAAGTGTTGGTGATTTGAATGAAAAAGGGTTCCGTGTACTGGCACTGGCTCAAAAGAGCAATCCGTCTCCTGTAGGGGCCTTTGGCGTAAAAGATGAATGCGACATGGTGCTCATGGGATATTTGGCATTCCTTGATCCACCCAAGGAATCGACCTCGGCTGCTGTCCGTGTTTTAAAAGAGCACGGTGTTGATACTAAGATCCTTACCGGTGATAATGACAAGGTTACCAGGACCGTATGTAAACAAGTAGGCATAGAAGTAAAAAATATGCTGCTCGGCCCGGATATTGCACAAATGACGGACGTGCAGCTTGCAGAAGCCGCTGAAAATACGGCTGTATTTGCTAAGCTCACCCCTGACCAGAAATCCAGAGTAATTTCTGTTCTGCGGGCCTCTGGGCATACAGTCGGGTTTATGGGTGATGGTATTAATGATGCTGCAGCAATGAAATCTGCTGACATCGGCATTTCTGTTGATAACGCTGTAGATGTTGCCAAGGAATCTGCTGATATCATACTTCTGGAAAAAGACCTGATGGTACTTGAACAGGGCATTATTGAAGGACGTAAGACTTATGCCAATATGATTAAATACATCAAAATGACGGCATCTTCAAACTTTGGTAATATGTTCTCCGTACTGGCAGCATCTGCTTTACTGCCGTTCCTCCCGATGATGAGCGTGCATCTGATTTTCCTGAACCTGATTTACGACCTGTCCTGTACAGCAATTCCTTGGGATAATGTCGATGAAGAATTCCTGATGATTCCGCGTAAATGGGATGCTTCTTCTGTAGGAAGCTTTATGATATGGATTGGGCCAACCAGTTCCATCTTTGACTGGACAACATACACATTTATGTATTTCGTCTTCTGCCCATTCTTCGTTTCCAATGGTATTCTTTATAATGACATTCCAAGTTATTTCGGCGATGCCCAAGCAGAAGCATTGCAGGTTAAATACGCTGCCATGTTCCAGGCCGGCTGGTTTGTTGAATCCATGTGGAGCCAGACCTTGGTAATCCATATGATCCGTACTCCGAAACTACCGTTTATTGAGAGCTGCGCATCTGCTCCGCTCTTGCTCCTTACTTCAACCGGTATTGCCGTGCTGACCATTATTCCGTTTACGGAATTCGGTGCTATGCTTGGTTTCGTACCGCTGCCAGCAAGCTATTTTGCATACCTGGCTCCCTGCATTTTCCTATATATGCTGCTGGCAACCTGTCTCAAAAAAGCATATGTCCATCACTACGGTGAATTGCTGTAAAGTCAGAAGGAGGTACAATTATGGAATTTTTTGGAAAGTTATTTGGCGGACCGGGCCCAATGGGGCTTGACATGGGATTCTGGTGGTCTTTCGGGATTGAATTTGCAGTTGCAATGGCTATGATTATTATATTCTGGACCTGCTTTTCAGCATATAAACCACCCGAAAAATCTGAAGATAAAGAATAAGAGTCTCTTGTTTATTATTAACCAATAATAAAGTACAAAGCGTTATCTGAATTAATTCAGATAACGCTTTGCTTTTTTATTACGACCTTTTTCTAAATATTTTAAAGAGATTCGTTTTTTCGTCTGCCATGAAATTATATTCAGGCATTCTTTCTGCTGCCAAATCCCTGGCAGCCTGTAAATCATGAAACACATCCCATTTTGCCGCTACTTGCGATTTACCCGTCAGACGCAACAAATAAGCCGGATGAAAAGTTGCAATACAATCAAAACCCTGCTTTGTTTTAAACCATTGCCCCCGGTCACGGGTAATACGCATGTCAGGATTTCCAAGATAATGCATGGCAACTCCACCCAATGCTACAATAACCTTTGGCTGAAGAATATCCAGTTCCCTATCCAGCCACTGCCGTGCGCAAAAATCCGCTTCTGCAAGATCCGGAGTTCTGTTGCCTTTAGGCCGGCATTTTATAACATTGGTAGTAAGTACCCGATCACGGGTCATCTTAGCTGCCCAGAGAGCCTTATCAAGCAGCTGGCCTGAAGGACCGATCAAAGGACAGCCGTATTCATCCTCCACACCGCCAGGACCTTCTCCTACAAAAACTATCGGGCTTTCGGGATTACCGAACCAGCCCACAGGAGCAATGGCATCATGACGCAGTTTACATTTTTCACACTTTAAAAGTTCATGCTCCAATTCCTTTAAATTCAAAACACTTCTCCCTCATTATCTATTGGCAGCAGCGGCAGTTCCCTATACTCCGTGATTATTGGTATTTGTTCTCCCAGTGCACTCCTGGCCTGCAGAAAATTTTCTCCTGTTGCCTGAATATAACCAGATTCCGGTACAACCTTCTTTGCAAAAGAACCCATAGTTATCATCTTTCCATTTGTATCAAACAACCCCTGACCAAGGACAATATACGCGTATTCTTCATTAGGTATTTTCTGTTTGTCTATATTGCAGACCAGCATATACTTTGCACCAGTTTCCCTGCTCAGCCTTAATAATTCATCCTGCGGTAATTCAGTAAGGCTCTGATCCATAATTACGTACGATGGCAAAGAATTTTTATAACACCCGGTTATAAAACCCTTTAAATCAGGTATATATTGATTTTCCGACAACCCTTTACCACCTTTTACCCATACTGCCACCAACGGCTTCCCTTCTTCTATATTTTTATCAGGCCGCAACTTAATAAGTCCAGCTTTGGCGGCAGCAGTTGCAGCATTATAATATTCATTAACACTGTAATCAAAATAAAGTGCCATGGCATGCTGGATATTGCTGACTTTCGTAGATAAATCATATTTATAGTGTTCGCCAAACTGTTTATAGCCGCTAAAGAACGTCTGCATGCTGCCGGGAATAGGATCGGCCTCGTTTGTGACACGCAGCAGATTTATATTGTCACCATACTTCTCCGCAAAGGCTTTATTGCCAATAGCCGGAGCCCCGAAAGTAATAACAGCGAATTTTTCCTTAGGCATGCCGAGGCTGGCCAGCCTTTCTCCTAACAAAGTTGCAGTGGCCCCGCCCAGGCTGTGTCCTGTTATTATTAAAAAAGCATTTTTATTTTCTGCCACTTCCTTAAATACACTTTTCAGATTATTATTCTCGTCAACGGCAGCAGCCTTAAGTACAGAATCCACGTAAAGGTTGAAACCCTTATGAACAGCCGGAGTATTTTCTTCTACATTACCTTCTGCATATCTCCTCATTGATAGTAATGTATCTCCTCCGTAAGGAACTTGCCCGGTATTTAAATCAATATCCCAATCCTTTTTTGTAACGCTGCCCCTAAAAGTTACCAGATAAATTTCCTTATCTACATTCTTAAAATAATTATGGGCTACGGCAAAGTTTGATTCGACGCCCTCGTTAACTTCCTTATATGGAATAATCTGCCACCCGTAGTCACGCAGATAGCTGAATTCAGAAGAATTATCAGGTGAATAGACCCCAAGGCAAGATGCTGCAGATAGTGAAACAAAATATGCACGAATATAGTCATTTCGTATATTTTCTGATTCATCGGCATAAGCAAGAATTGATTGAGAACAATACATTAACACCAGTAAAATTCCCAGTAATATTTTTTTCATAACCGTGCCTCCTAGTGCTAAGATATCTTTCTCATCCATTATATGATACTTTATCATAAAACACAAAATCCCCTCTAGGATATTAATCATAAAAAAAGCTGTGGCAAAAGAATTCTCGTCACAGCTTAATTTATTTATAGATATTATTATTTTGCTGCTTCAGCAATTACTTCCTGAGTTAAATCTTTGCCCCCAAACAACATAACGCTTCCGTCAACCACATTAGTAATACCATTGCGTTTAGCTACAATTTCAATGGCCTTACGAATCTTTTTTTGAATTGGCTCAATCAGCTCTCTCTCCCGTTTTGCAATCCTTTCAGACAACTTTTCCCCCAGTTCCTGTCTTCCTTTTTCGTCAAGAGACTGATATTTGCTTTCAAATTCCTGCTGTGCTTTCTGCCGCTCAAGATCCACTGCACTGTTTGCTGATGCAAAATCCGGATAACTCCTGAAAACCTGCTGTACATTTACATAACCGATTAACGTGTCATCAGCAGCAGAAACGGCGGCGCATATGCCAAAAGTCATAATTATGGTCAACACCAGCATAAAAATATGTTTTCTCATCATCTTTTACTCCCCTTAATCTTTGTTTTAAAAGTTAATTACATTATATGCTAACTATTTGTAATAATTATACTCTACTTGGAATTACATAGTCAACAATATTTAGAGCTTAACCACACTAGGTACATGCATATGCCGCATCTGAAAATCTATATAAATTCCATCA
>JAJQAO010000026.1:3539-61110 GCA_021203775.1 Phascolarctobacterium sp. | reverse complement strand
AACCACACTAGGTACATGCATATGCCGCATCTGAAAATCTATATAAATTCCATCACATTTCATAACAAATAGGAAATATTATGCCGCAAATTTCAAATTGCACATTCACATATCTTTACATGAGAATGTACCTCTGCACATAGCCAACTTTTCCTTGTGGCTGAGTTTTTTAATGGAATACTCCCTCTTCAGCGCAGTTTCCCTGTCAGGCACTTCTTCACTGTATACCAACGCCAGAGGACCACGGCCTCTGGTATATTTGGCTCCTTTACCTTGTCTGTGCATTTCCAGACGTCGGGCAAGGTTATTCGTCCAACCGGTATATAAGCTGCCATCGTTACAAAGCAACATATATACAAACGCGGCCATCCTATTTAATTACCTCCACTTTTTCCATGATAACAGCTTCCTTAGGGCGGTCCTGGAAATCAGTCGCCACACATCCAATCAGCCGCACTACTTCCATACCTTCTATGATGCGCCCGAAAATTGCATGATGCCCGTCCAGCCATGGCGTTGGTACCAGAGTAATAAAAAATTGACTGCCTCCTGTGTTTGGGCCAGCATTAGCCATGGACAGAACACCTTCATCGTCATGCTGCAGACCTTCACCGAATTCGTCCCTAATCATATATCCGGGGCCGCCTCTTCCAGTTCCTGTCGGGTCCCCGCCCTGAATCATGAACCCATCAATAACACGATGGAAAATAACCCCATCATAAAAGCCCTTTTCAGTAAGTCCAATAAAATTTTTTGCAGTCAGAGGCGCTTTATCCTCAAATATTTCAGCTGTAAAAATGCCTTTATTGGTAGTAAATTTTACTTTTTTGTTTTCAGCCATCATATACACCTCCATCGTTATTTAATATTATTTAATTACTTAGTCTTTTTTTGTAAAGCGCAGAAAAGCAGATAAGCACCGCAGCCAATAGCCGCCATAGATGAAGGCAGCAAAGCCAGAGCCTGACTGTCCCCCTGGAGGAAAGGCATAGAAAACATAATAAGTATAAACGCTCCCTGCGCTGCTTGTAAACGCCGGCCGTTAATGCGTCTGCCGTCTTTATATCCCTTAAATTTAGTTTCAAGAGCCAATCGAATTTCCGGTAAAAATAATATGAAAGCAATACATATGATACCAAGGTAAATCAAAGACAGATCATGCTCCGCGATAATTGGAATATACCTTGCCACAGCAGCGGCACCAGCTAATGATAATCCTGACAGATATAAACTCCGGGAATAACCCTCAGAAAGCTGACTTTCCAGCGCATAAGCGGCTCCGGTCGCCATTAGATATAACCAAAACCCATTTATCCCCAACCAAAGAGCTGTACCAATAATAATAACGTTGTCTCCGATACGGTGCCTATCTCCAGACGTTCTATTCAGCATACGTAAAAGAAATAGAAGCCATAACATTGCCAGTACATTTCCCTGCCCAAGGAAAAGTGAAGCTATGAATGTAAGAACCCCACCAATAATACCCCCATATTTCCTATCTGGATCAAGTTCCTGGGCGATGACAAAGGAAAATAAAAAACCTAAGCCTGCACCAATTCCCTGTGTCAATATATCATAGCCAGATAAACCCTGTATCAGCTCCCATATAGCTACAATAACCCCAGACAGCACACTGCACAACATGGCAAATCTGGTAATGTGATCAGAAATGTCCAATGGCCTTATTAAACCTAAATACGCATCTATACCTGTAGGATCTAGCGGCTGGTATCCAGCATACTTATTGCTTCTCTTTGGCATAACATCATTCCTATCTCAAAAATTCTGCTGTTTTAATAAATTATAGCATAAAAGATAGTTTGCGTGTTTTTTACGTAATATAGAACCTGCGCCTTTACATTCAAAAAATTCACAGTCTGCGATCCAACCATCCGCAGGAACCATGAATTTTTTGTAGCCTTTTATTTTTCCTTAAAATACCAAAGCAGTAATGGCGGCATTAATAAATTAATTGACAACAACCGCACCAACTGATAGGTAAGGATAATGGAAACATCCTCTCCCATACTCATGCCGGCTAATGACATCTCTGCTATACCGCCCGGAGCCATTGCCAAAAACGCTGTAATCAAAGTAAATCCATAGCGAGCTGATAAATTATAAGCAACACCTATACTAATAGTTATTAAAACAGCCGTGCCAAGAATCGTAAGCGGCAGTAAGGTTTTTGTCTGTGAGATTTTGCCGGCATCTAAGAGTTGTCCCATGTACAGACCAATACTTATTTGCGCGGGAGCCATCACAATGGATGGCACAGGTTGCAAATCCCCTGCCAATACAGAAAAAAACGCTGCCATTAAAATAGAACCCAGAAGCTGTGGCGTTGGCAAATGCAATTTTCTCGCCAGAAAAACGCCTAAAACAGACAGCGGAATAAATATAAGCCAATGTATGCCACCATGATTCGGCATAGCAATACTGCTCCCCGTTACATGTGCATCCAGACAATAAACAACCAGAAATGGTACCGAAATGACTACTCCAAGAAGCCTGATTACCTGCATTACCATAACCACATTAGGGTTGACACGCGGATCCTCTTCAGACATCAGCATCATCAGGGTAAGACCACCTGGTAACATGCCCATAACACAGCTTTGCAAATTAAATTTAGTACATTTGTTAATTGCAAACGCTAGAATAATACTGACACTAAGAGCTATGAACGTCGCTTCCGCAACACCAGCTATTTCATTTAAAAAATTGTTCCAAGTGGTAGCACTAAAAGTAGAACCTATGCCGTACCCGCCAACCATCAGTCCATAGCCTCTCCAGCGCTGCGGCCAGTCAACATGCATTCTGTTTATAAAAGTTTTGCAAAAAATAGCAGTCAACATTCCGCCCATCAGAAATGGAATGGGCAACCGTAATTTTACCAGCATGCTTCCTACGCAGGCAGCCATTATAAATAGTAACAACCTGTTAAGCATCCTTGGGGACGCTATTCCCCTAATGGTGTTGCTAAGTCTGTCCATCATCTGTTCCACATCTTACTACCCTTATTAATCACCATTAAACAAGTTTTCCATTATTCTTCCAATTAACTCTCCCCGCATATTATGCTGAGTAGCTGAATAGCTGATGATTTGCTCTTCTGATAACGCAAGTTCACGTTTAAATAATGCCTTCTGTGCCGTAACGGCATTTTTTGAAATCTTATCAGCCTTAGTCAATACAATTTGTACATTTAAGCCGCAGTCCAATAGCCACTGATAACATTCAAGATCATTTTTTAGGGGACTATGCCGAATATCAATCAGCTGGCAGACCAGCGCAAGATTATCGTTGTCTGATAAATATTTTCTTATGAATCCTGACCACTGCTCCTTATTGTTTTTATTCGTCCTGGCAAACCCGTATCCGGGCAAATCCACTAAATAAAATTGTGCTCTTTCCTCCGTTGTTTCAATTTTACGTTTAGCGTCCAATTCGTAAAAATTAATGGTCTGTGTTTTTCCAGGAGTTCCGCTCACTCTTGCCAGACCATTCCGATGACACAGAGAATTAATTAGCGAAGATTTACCTACGTTACTACGCCCTATAAAAGCCACTTCCGCTAATCCTGTGGACGGATACTGACTAGCATGCACGGCTGAAGTTATATATCTGGAATGAATTATATCCCAGTTGCCGTTAGTCATCTTTATCCTCCAGAGTCAATTTCAAAACCTCATCCATATGCCGGACAGGGATAAATTTCATTTCTTTCCGAACGTCAGCGGGTACATCTTCCAAATCTTTTAAATTGCGCTCCGGTAACAGTATTGTCTTAATTCCGTAACGATGGGCAGCAAGCATTTTTTCCTTTATTCCACCTACCGGCAACACCTGCCCAGATAAAGTAATTTCACCAGTCATAGCCAATCCTGCTTTAATACGTCGCCCTGTCAAAGCTGAAACCATCGCCACTACCATAGTAATACCGGCTGAAGGCCCATCTTTAGGTATTGCTCCTTCGGGCAGATGAATATGGATATCTTCCTTTTCATAAAAATTGCTCTTTAACCCCAACTCAGCAGCCCGGCTACGGATATAAGTATATCCAGCTTGAGCCGACTCTTTCATTACGTCACCCAACTGGCCCGTAAGAGTCAGATTGCCTTTACCACCGCAGACCAAAACTTCAACACGGAGCAATTCGCCACCAACGCTAGTCCATGCCAGCCCAGTACAAATACCCACCTCAGAACTTTTATTAATATCCTCGTCCATAAATATAGCTGGCCCTAAATATTTTCCAATATTCTTATCCGTAACCTTGGCCGACTTAGCTTTAGTCATAACAAATTTATAAGCAATCTTCCGGCAAATCGCTGCGATTTTACGCTCTAAATTACGTACGCCTGCCTCACGTGTATAATCACGAATAATGCGCCTAATCGCCAGTTCACTAAATGAAACTGAAGCATTTTCCAGTCCATGTTGTTTGCGTTCCTTAGGCAGCAAGTGCAGCTCCGCTATTTTTACCTTTTCATCATCGGTATAACTGGAAAGCTGAATAACTTCCATTCGATCCAGTAACGCCGCCGGAATGGTTTCTACTGTATTGGCAGTCACTATCCAAAATACATTGGATAAATCAAAAGGAAATTCAATATAATGGTCACTGAAACTACAGTTTTGTTCAGGATCAAGCGCTTCCAACAATGCAGAAGCAGGATCGCCGCGGAAATCAGCAGACATTTTGTCTACTTCATCAAGCAGAAAAACAGGATTCATACATCCGCAGCTTTGCATACCGTGAATGATACGCCCCGGCATGGCTCCGATATATGTACGGCGATGCCCGCGTATTTCCGCTTCATCACGAATACCGCCAAGAGAAATACGTGTAAATTTTCGCCCTATAGCCTCTGCTACGCTATGTGCCAAAGATGTTTTTCCTACACCTGGAGGCCCTACCAGACACAAAATAGGTCCTTTAGTACTTTTGGATAAAACCCGCACGGCAAGATATTCCAAAATACGTTCCTTCACTTTTTTTAATCCATAATGGTCTCGATCCAGAATTTTACCTGCATTTTTCAAATCAAAATCGTCATTAGTAAATTTCCCCCATGGTAAAGTAAGCAATGCTTCTAAGTAACTGCGAATTACAGCCCCTTCAGCCATCATAGGCGGCATTTTATATAACCGCTCCAGTTCTTTTTCTATTTTAGCTGCTACATCCTCCGGAAGATCTAATTCCGCCGCCTGCTTTTTATATTCATCAATCTCTGTCCTTATTTCGTCACTTTCACCAAGTTCTTTGTTAATAGCTTTAATCTGCTCGCGCAAATAATACTCTTTCTGGTTACTCTCAATCTGTTTGCGCACCTGCTGTGCAATATTTTTTTCCAATCCCGCAATTTCTAATTCTTTGCTTAGCAGTTCATACAAGCTATGCATCCGTTCTTTTACGATGACTGCTTCCAATAATTGCTGTTTTTCAACGACAGTTACAGATAGATATCCCGCTATCATATCTGCAACACGGCCTGACTCAGTCTGGCTTTTTAAAGCCTGTAATACTTCACTGCTTACTTTTTTAGTTACTAATATCCACTGTTCAAAAGCATCTATGAGCATCCTGCGCAAAGCTTCCGTTTCGGCATCGGACTCGGTATTCTTATCAAGTACTTCAACATGTCCTGCGAATGCATTTTTTTCATCGGCAAAGGCAGTAACGGAAACTATTTTTACACGCTCAAGCCCTTCCACTAAAATACGCACAGCTCCGTTAGGAAGTTTTAGAAGTTGCCTTATTTCAGCCAGTACACCATAATTATACAAATCTTCCGGTTGCACATCAGCAAGAGATGCATCCTTTTGGGTTACAAGCAGCAGTTTGCGGTCACTATTCATAGCTTCCTCTACTGCATGTATTGATTTCTCTCTGCCGACATCAAGATTTATTATCATCCCGGGAAATACTATCATCCCGCGTAAAGCAAGTAGCGGTAAGGTTATAATATTATCGGACAAATTATATCCCTCCTGTCTTAAGTGTTTCTCCATGTAAAAGGGAGAAGAGCAGCGCCCTTCTCCCGTACATATTATCTATTCAATAATCATCTGCGGTTCGGCATGTCTTCGCACGGTGTCTTCAGTAACAATGCATCTTATAACATCATTGCGAGAAGGTACTTCATACATTACATTCCTCATAATAGATTCTATAATGGCACGCAGGCCGCGGGCACCGGCATTTCGTGTCAAAGCTTCTGCTGCAATGGCATCCAAAGCAGCATCTTCAAATTCCAATTGCACATTATCCATTTCCAAAAATCGTTGATACTGCTTAATTAGAGCATTACGTGGTTCTTGTAAAATACGTACTAATGCCTCTTTGTCTAATGAATTTAAAGTAACCAATACTGGCAACCGCCCGGCAAATTCAGGAATCAATCCGTATTTCATAAGATCTTCAGGCAGAACCTTGCTTAATATGGCATCATTCACAACTTCTGCCTTCTTTTTAATATCAGCTCCAAAACCCAAGTTTTTCTTTCCTATACGCGCGTTAATTATATTCTCCAATCCAGCAAAAGCACCTCCACATATGAACAGGATGTTAGTCGTATCAATCTGTATAAACTCCTGATGTGGATGCTTCCGTCCGCCTTTTGGCGGCACACTAGCAACCGTTCCTTCTAAAATCTTTAAAAGGGCTTGTTGCACTCCTTCGCCAGAAACATCACGAGTAATAGATACATTCTCCGATTTGCGAGAAATCTTGTCAATTTCGTCAATATACACAATACCCCGCTGTGCGGCGTCTACGTCATAATCAGCATTCTGAATCAATTTTAAGAGAATGTTTTCAACGTCTTCGCCTACATAGCCTGCCTCGGTGAGTGTTGTAGCATCCGAAATAGCAAATGGTACCTGCAGGATTTTTGCCAAAGTCTGGGCCAATAAAGTCTTGCCGCTACCTGTAGGCCCCAACATTAAAATATTAGATTTTTGCAATTCAACATTCTGTTCTTTTTCAGGATTATTCAGTTCATAATTTATACGTTTGTAATGATTATAAACAGCTACAGCTAATGTTTTTTTAGCTTCCTCCTGGCCGATAACATATTCATCTAAAATAGCTTTTATCTCCTTAGGCTTAGGCAAATCTTCTGCCGTAGATACATTATCAGCTGCAGCTTTTCGTGAATCCTCATCAAGCATATCCTTGCAAAACTCAATACACTCATCACAGATATAAACACCGCGCCCGGCAATCAACCTGCGAACCTGTCCTTCACGCTTGCCACAAAAAGAACATGTTAGATTATTATCATGACCTTCGTCGAAATTCATCTTTTGGACTCCTTGTATAATTAATCTGTATTTTATTTTTCTTTCCTGTTGCGTTCCAGAACTTCGTCTATTAAGCCATACTCTTTAGCTTCGCTGCTAGTCATATAATGATCACGTTCTGTATCGGCCGCTATTTTTTCTTTATTTTTCCCTGTATGCTTGGCCAATACTTCGTTCATTTCTTCTCTAATCCTTAAGATCTCCCGTGCATGAATCTCAATTTCCGTTGCTTGTCCCTGTGTCCCTCCCAGCGGTTGATGAATCATAACCCTGGAATAAGGTAGTGCAAACCGCTTGCCGGGAGCTCCTGCAGCTAACAACACGGAGGCCATGCTGGCAGCCATGCCCATACAAATTGTAGAAACATCTGGCTTGATATATTGCATGGTATCATAAATAGCCATCCCGGCACTTATGCTACCGCCAGGACTGTTAATATACAAATGTATATCTTTATCAGGGTCCTCTGCTTCCAAAAATAGTAACTGTGCGATAACTACGTTTGCAACGGCATCATTTATAGGCCCTGCCACAAAAACAATTCTGTCTTTCAGTAAACGCGAATAAATGTCATAGGAACGTTCTCCTCGGCTAGATTGTTCGACGACAATAGGTACGTAATTCATATTTCTCACACCCTTCACTATTCCATTCTATTTCCCACTGTCAATGATAACACGAGCGGCTTTTCTCCTAAGAATATTAGCCAACAGCAGTCCCATGCTATTATTACTGCGAATAATTTTCTTTACATCATTTATAGAAGCACCATGTTGAGAAGCAATGGCAGTAATCTCAGCATCAACATCATTCATATCCACCTGCAGATTTTCAGCTTTAGCCACAGCGTCTAAAACCAAATCCGTCTTTACAGTCTCCTCAGCAGCAGTGCGCTGCTTTTCACGAATTTCCTTCATGTCCATGCCGGTATACTGCATATATGTTTCCAGACTCATTTTACGACTTTCTAAGTTTAAGCGAAGCTCGTCTATCATCTGGGTAATACGATCCTCAATCATAATATCTGGAACTTCAAATTTTGCATTAGACACAGCAGTTTCAATAAGAGCTTTTTCGTAAGCCATTCTAGCATTGGCTTCAGCCGCTTTTTGCATACGTTCTTTGTAATTCGCACGCAATTCTTCCAGTGTCTTAAAATCACTGTTGGCCGCTACATATTCATCAGTCAATTCTGGCAGTTCTTTACGTCTTACATCTTGGATATTTACTTTAAAAACGGCTTCCTTCCCAGCCAGTTCTTTAACAAAATAATTTTCCGGGAACGTTACATCCACGTCAGTAGAGTCACCTTTCTTCAAACCTATTAACTGATCTTCGAATCCTGGAATAAAAGAATTGGAACCCACCTCTAATGGATACCCTTTTCCTTCTCCTCCGCTGAAAGGCTGCCCATCCACTGTACCTGCAAAATCTATAATTGCAAAATCGCCTTTTTCGATAACTGTTCCTTCTCCGGCAAGCACCATTTTAGCATGTCGATTACGAAGCTCATTTACTGCTTTTTCAACCTCTTCATCGCTAACAACTGCTTCCCTTTTCTCAGCCGTCAACCCTTTATATTCTCCCAGTTCCGGTTCTGGTTTTAAAGTCACCTTAATAACAGTTTCCATATCCTGTCCTTCTTCAAAAACAGAATCTTCTATTTTAGGATCAGATACAGGATTTAATTTTTCCTGTTGCAAGGCCTCTCTATATATCTTATTTACGACAATATCAAACGCTTCCTGTTTTACAGCTTCTTTGCCATAGTGCATCTCGACAATATTTCTAGGTGCTTTACCTTTGCGAAAGCCAGGAATATTTGTACTTCCAGCAATTTTCTGTACTGCCTGCTTAAATCCAGCATCAACAGTCGCAGCTGGTACGTTAATTTTTAAAGTTGCCTCATTTCCCTCTTTTTCAACAGTTACGTTCATCAATAAGTGCCTCCCTTAATTTTATATAAGTAAATAAATAGCCATTATAGCAAATATGCAATCTCTGCAAACAAAAAAGATTTACATAAATCGTACATAATATAATATCATAAGCTGCCCTTCTTGACAATACTAAAGCCCTCCAGCCAATATCTGAAGGGCGAAATCAACTGGAGCGGAAAACGAGATTCGAACTCGCGACCCCCTCCTTGGCAAGGAGGTGCTCTACCACTGAGCTATTTCCGCATTTATACTGTTCAAATGTACTGCATATTAATTATATTATGTTGCTTAACCCCTGTAAACAACTTCATAAAGCATTTCTTTCTTAACTTTCATATCCCTGTGGATGATCTTTATGCCATTTCCAAGCAGTGCCAATAATTGTATCAACACTGCTGTGCACAGGTGTCCATCCAAGTTCCTGCCGAATTTTATTTGAAGAGGCAATCAGAACGGCAGGATCACCTGGGCGACGCTGTTCTTCCACTACAGGAAAGTCTATAGTAGTTACTTTTTTTGCGCTTTTAATGATTTCTCGTACACTAAATCCATTTTCACTGCCTAAATTATATACTCTGCTAGTGCCACCTTTCAGCAGATGTTCCAATGCCAGTACATGGGCCACGGCTAAATCACATACATGTATATAATCACGCACACATGTACCATCATTTGTCGGGTAATCAGTACCAAAAATTGATACATGTTTACGTACTCCCTGAGCCGTTTTTAAAATGAGTGGTATTAAATGTGTTTCTGGGCTATGATCTTCGCCAATATTACGATTAAAAGAAGCTCCTGCGGCGTTAAAGTAACGTAAAGCTACATAATGCATATCATAAGCCATGTCGTAATCGGCCAGCATCCCTTCAATTACTAACTTGCTGCGGCCGTAAACATTGGTCGGCTGTAATTTACTGTCTTCCGTAATAGGTATATTTTCAGGCTCACCATATACTGCAGCAGTAGAGGAGAAAACAATCTTATCTACTCCGGCTCCGCGCATAGCTTCAAAAAGATGTAATGACCCTTCCACATTATTGAAATAATATTTAGCAGGATTTTCCATAGACTCTCCTACTAAACTACTGGCAGCAAAATGAATTACTGCATCAATCTCAAACTGCTCCATAATGTGTTTTGCAAAAACCGTATCATGAATGTCACCTTCAACAAGCTGCACATCCTCGGAGACAGCAGCAGCATGACCAGTAGAAAAATTGTCGTACACAATAGGTATAAACCCTGATTTTTGCAGTTCTTCCACCACGTGAGAACCAATATAGCCAGCCCCACCGGTAACAAGAATGTTCATATTCACTGCTCCTTCTGGTTTTCCTGTCCTTTTCCCATGCCCGCAATGTTCTGCAAATATCGCAAAAAATCATCACGCAAATCATCACGTTTCAAAGCCATTTCAACTGTAGCTTCCAAAAACCCTTGCTTATCGCCAACATCATAGCGCCGGCCTTTAAAATTATACGCATATACTAGCTGCCGTTTAGCTAGCTCTTTTAAAGCATCCGTTAGTTGTATTTCATTTCCTCGCCCTGGTTTGGTCTCTGCAAGAATAGGAAAAATATCATTACTAATGATATATCTGCCTAAAATGGCAAGTCTTGATGGCGCTGCTTCTACTTTAGGCTTTTCTACCATATCTGTTACAAGAAAAGTGCGTTTATCATCAGTAGCCCTCGAATCTACAATGCCATAAGAAGATACCTTTTCCTGGGACACCTCCTGTACTCCGAGAATACTTGCACCAGTTCTATCATATACATCAATGAGCTGCTTTAAAGCCGGGACTTCACTATCTACCACGTCATCACCAAGTAATACGGCGAAGGGCTCATCACCAATAAACTGCTGAGCGCACAAAATGGCATGTCCCAAACCGCGAGGTTCTTTTTGCCGGATATAATGAATTCTGATATCAGAAATTTCCCTAATCATTTTCAGTTCACTGATCTTACCACTTGCTTCCAAGTTTATTTCCAGTTCTACGCTGCGATCAAAGTGATCTTCAATGGCACGTTTACTACGTCCTGTAATAATCAAAATATCCTCAATACCAGACGCCAGTGCCTCTTCAATAATATACTGGATGGTGGGCTTGTCAACTATCGGCAACATCTCTTTTGGCGTTGCTTTAGTAGCCGGTAAAAATCGAGTACCTAGCCCTGCCGCAGGAATAACTGCTTTACGAATTTTTTTAATCATAGTTCAAAGCTTCCTTCTTCCTCATGAGAATTTATTGCAGGGGGTTAAGCTTCTTCCCCACCTATAACAGCCAATAATTCTGCAGTTTTTTCGGCCAGAAGATTCCCGTCTCCTTTAGTTTCCACATTTAAACGCATGACAGGTTCAGTATTTGACGCACGCACATTAAAGCGCCAATTATCATAGGCTACGCTTAACCCGTCTAATTTATCCTGACAGCCATCAGCATACTTGGTTTCCAATGTCGCCAGTACACATGCCGCGTCTTTCACTTTTCGATTGATTTCTCCGCTACAAGGAAACATTTTCATTCTAGGCCCTACAAGATCAGAAAGTTTTTTGCCGCTGCGACACATTAATTCTGTCACCAATAACCACGGGATCATCCCACTATCACAGTAAGAAAAATCCCGGAAATAATGGTGAGCAGACATTTCTCCTCCATATAACACCTCATTAGCTCTCATACATTCCTTCATAAACGTATGCCCGCTTTTACACCTCACCGGAACACCTTTATTCTTCGCCAAAATTGCCTCTGTATTCCAAGTAAGCCGCGGATCGTACATGATTTTTGCTTTAGGTTCTTTTATTAAAAAAACTTCCGCCAATAATCCAACAATATAGTAACCTTCAATAAAATCGCCATTTTCATCGAACAAAAAACAGCGATCAAAATCTCCATCCCAAGCAATGCCGAGATCAGCTCCAGTTTTACGTACTAATTCGGCTGTTGTATCTCTGTTTGTTAATAAAAGCGGATTGGGTACCCCATTTGGAAATGTCCCATCGGGTTTTTCGTTAACAAAAAGAAATTCAAATGGCAAACTTTTTGCTAGTTCCTTCATTATAGGTCCTGCGCCACCATTACCAGGATTAACCACTATCTTCAGTGGTTTTAAAAAACTTTTATCAAAATATGTCAACAAATGAGCTATATATGGAGGCATAATATCAATTTTTTTCATAGTGCCTATTTTTTTCCCTGATACAAGTCCATGAGGGAAGTATTCGGCAATAACCATCTCCCCTATATCTTGGAGTCCAGTATCTGAGGAAACAGGCCTAGCTCCTTTGCGCACCAGCTTCATTCCATTATATTCCCTTGGATTATGGCTGGCAGTCACCATAACGCCCCCATCAGAATTCAGATGGAACGTAGCAAAATAAATCATTTCCGTACCACATTGACCAATATCTAGTACGTTAGTCCCGCCATGGCGTAATCCTTCTGCTAAAGCATCTACCAATGGACGACCGCTCAACCGAATATCATGCCCTATCACAACCGTTTCTGCAGCGAACATTGCAGAAAAAACTCGGCCAACCCTATAAGCCAGTTCCTCGTTTACTTCATCCGGATAAATACCTCGTATATCGTAAGCTTTAAATGCCTTATTAGTAACTTTCATCATTAATTTTCTCCCGAAACTCAATATTACCAATATAATATATCACATACTTATCCTAATTCTAATAAAAAAGAAAAAATCCTGCTTTTATAAAATCTGATAGCAATTCTAATAAACCATGGTGGACCTCGCTACCAAAACTAATTTAAAAGCAGATAAATTTAAATATTATAGTTGTGTTCTGATAAAAGTTGCTCTGCAGCCGTTCCCAAGTACCATCGAATCATTGTGAAAAAAGATACATATCTTCCCTCGTCATCTGGCAGAAGAAAACTCTCTGCTAAAAAAGACGCCGCTTCTTCAATAGTTGTGCCTGTCTGTATAATATCGGTAATTTCCTCATTTAATCTTTGAATGACGGCTTTTCTCATCCTCATAAGGCGCGGCGCATTAAGATTTAATTCTTTTATAGTAATCCGGGCTTTTTTCTGCAATCCTGGCGGACAAACTGTTTCATCAACAATAATCCTTCCAGTATGCTCTGCATAGCGAAATAAGCGTATATACGCAGGTATTTTTAAAGGATTAAGTATGTTCCTTGTAATTTCTTTACTGCCTTTTGGTACATCGCAACTACGATCTTTTTTTTGAGCAGAAAACCGCCACTGCGCATCTGGCACATAAGGCTGACTGCCTCCATGACAGACTCCCAGAAGATTGTGCCAATCCAAATGGTAATTGTGATTATCTTTCTTAGTTGCTGATTTAGGGAAAAAATGTTCTACGCGGAAATCATCAACTTCATTCTCTTCTTCTGCCAGCTTGATGCTAATCTCACAATAGGCGCACAAACCATGCTGATCCTTTATGGTAGCTTCTTTCACCTGTCTATATCCCTTGCGCCAGTGCCGGCGAAAATGTTCCCATGTCTCAGCAGGGTATAAATTCCGATACTTGCACAATAATTCAGGTTCTTTAGCACTTTTATGAACCCTTTTCATTTCTGTTTTCTCCTAAGGGAACGCATTCTGATATCCATATCCGCGCGCAATAAAACAGGATCACGTCCTTTACTCCACTCATCTAACCGTTTGCGCAAGTTTATTGCTTCATCAGTATCCCATTTATCCTCACTCAATAATTCCAAATATCTTCCAAGATCCTTGACTATTGGCAAAGCCTGAGGCCGTGTATCTACATTTTGAATCTCTTTCAATAACTGATAACTTTCCGCGCCCAATGAAAACTCCGGCTGGCGTACTCCTTCAAAACCATTGCTGTCCCATTCCAGAATACGAATCTTCTCAGCTCCAACAGTGCTAAGAACTTGCGGACTGTGGGTCGTAGCAATAAACTGCACACTTGGAAAAGCCTGCTGTAAATCCAGCATTACTGTTTGCTGCCATGAAGGATGAAGATGCATATCCACTTCATCAATTAGCACAATCCCTGGTGTATCCAGTGCTGCACGGCTCCCAAGATCCGGATTAAGACGTACCATACGATAGGCCAGATCTGCCGCCATACTAATAACACTACGAGCACCATCGCTTAGCGCCTCAATCGTCAGTTCCCCCATATCAGGATGATATAGGACAAAATCCTGCAAAGCAAAACTGTAGTTAATATCACTCCATCCCATACTCTTCAAGCAGGTAACTATAGCCTGCCGTACTGCCTTTAAAATCATTTCATAAGGATTTTCCTTATCAGCTGATTTAGTTTCCTTTAAAGAATGACTGTACTCTGCTGCACTTAGGACGGCATATTTAAACCATTGACCAAAGGTATTGTAGGAAGATGATGGCTCCAGGCATTCCTCATATCCAACACTGCGTTCCAAATCAACCATTTTATGAGTATCAAGCAATTTGCTGTCATTCCACATTCGGGAAGTTCCATAATAGGCCAGTGCCGGTAAAATCACTTTTTCATCACCGCTACTATTTACAGCATCACACAGTAATTTGCCATAATCACTCAGTTGTTTGGCATCTGTAGAAGTAGTACGACTACGACTAGTCTTTAACTCGCGCTTCCATTCCAGAGATTTGCCTTCTCCGTTAATCCCATCTGCCTGTATGACCACAGGATACTGGCTTTTCATCCTTAAAATACGGTCATTTCCCATACTACCGGCATCCTTTATTTTCCGCACATCTCTCTCATTCATATTGCGGCCTTTACTACCGAATGCACTTAAATAAGGTCCTAATGCAATAGCCAAGGCATCTAGAATAGCCGTTTTCCCATTACCGTTTGCTCCTACAATAAGCGTCAGATTTTTATCAAAATCAATTTCCAAGTTATCATAACAACGAAAATTTTGTAAATAGAGTTTATCAATACGCATATCATACCTCCGGTAGCCCATTAAAATTTCCCATATCTGCATAATCCAAGCTTCCTAAGACATAGCACATCATTCTATTCCCTATAACAATCTAATTATAACACGTATAACCCAATTATCATATAAAGCCATTCCATATTTAAAACATAACTACATTACTTTTAATCATCTTAGTTTGACATTCTTACGGGAAAAACTTATTGATTCTTTTGTAAAAACAGTTTATAATTTAATATTCGATGGGGAGAGTGTATATCAATGAATATTTTCATATTACTTACGTTAGCTATGCTACTTATTATTTTCCTGCTGCGGCGTCATTTCCCTATAGGTCCATGCATGCTCGCAGGTGGTCTCCTGATCTGGTTAGTGAAGTCTTTTCAACCAGCTTTTCTGGGACAGGCCTTTATCGAAACCCTATCCCTAGGACGCACTTATGATATAATTTTGGCACTATATTTCGTTATGTGCCTAGAAATAGAGTTACGCACCAGTGGTACATTAGAAGGAATGGTCAAGGCTCTGAAAAAAATTTTTTCAAGCTCCAAATTCACTCTGGCTGTTATGCCGGCATTCTTAGGGCTTTTGCCTTCTCTAGGCGGTGCACGGTTCTCTGCCCCCATAGTTGAAGAAGCCAGCAAAGGTACCGTATTATCCCAAGAGGATAAATCTGCTATAAATTTCTGGTTCCGCCATATTTTTGAATTTTCCAATCCTATAATTCCCGGCATGATCATGGCATGTAACATATCTGGTATCGCTTTTAGTGATTTTATCCGCCATCTGTGCTGGCTTACAATAGCCGCTTTTCTAGTAGGCTGGATAATTCTCATTTATCCTCTCAAAATAGATACGGAAAAATCAGCTACAAGTTCCAATGAAATCCATAAAAATCAAATAGATTTATTCCTTGCCCTGTCCCCCGTCATACTAACTTTTATCCTTGTAGTATTTTTTGATTTTAATGCTTCTTTATCAATGGGACTGGTGACAGCACTCCTGTTTTTCGTATTGCGAAGTACAAAACGTTTTGTCAATTTAAGGGAAGTAGTATTGGGTGCCTGTGACTGGAAAATGTTTTTGAACGTATTATGCATCCTATATTTTATTCAGATTTTGACCGTGACCCAAGTACTTAATGAAATAGTTTTTGCCTTCCAAAATTCACCTTTGCCAGTTCCCGTAATAATTGCCTGTGTTTCCTTTATTATAGGCGTATTAACCGGTATGTCGCAAGGACATGTTGCCATCATTATGCCAATTGTAGCAGCAATGCCCATAGACACATTAAATTTAGCAGGCGTAGCTATGGCCTTTGGTGTAGCAGGACAAATGCTTACCCCTACTCATATGTGTTTAATCGTCACTCTCGACTATTTTAAGGCCGATTTTTTTAAATCACTTAAGCCTATTATGAAAATGGAAATACTCCTACTGACAATTTTCAGTATTTACACTTATTTTACTTGGTAATATTAAATAATAGACACAAAAAAGCATGCTGGACAATATTCCAGCATGCTTTTTTGTGTCTAAAAATATAGAAAAGCTCAAGGTCTTTTCCCTGAGCCTACAATACGACATACCTGCTTTTGGTGCGGTCGATGGGATTTGAACCCATACGGGGTTTCCCCCACTACCCCCTCAAAGTAGCGTGTCTGCCGTTCCACCACGACCGCATTTTCAAGATAATAAATGGTGCGGTAGAGAGGATTTGAACCTCCACGGGGTTTCCCCCACTAGCTCCTGAGGCTAGCGCGTCTGCCTTTCCGCCACTACCGCATTCTCTTATCAACAGCAAAGTTATAGTACCATTTTTCCATAGGCATGTCAACAGCTTTTTTAATCACTCCCCACCTTATCTTTATATAGCGAATAGTATTTATCCCTGTCATATAAAACTTTAGTTACATATGTGCGAGTATCAGCATAGGGAATGCTTTTAACATCGTTGAAATTATAGTTCCACCCATTAATCCGCATCCATTCTTTAGTTTTTCCTCTCCCTGCATTATAGGCAATCATCATTAAAGTAAAATTGTGTCTGAATTCATGGTCTAACTCCCCTACATACCAGCAGCCCATTCGAATATTCGTACGACTCTTGTAAAGATCCTGATCATTGTAGCCAGTCAAATCCATCTGGCCTGCTATCCATTTCCCTGTTTCCGGCATTATCTGCATCAATCCGACTGCCCCGGCATTGGAAACAGCCTTATTGTTAAAATTGCTTTCATTTTTTATAATTGCAGCAATCAAGAAAGGATCTATTCTGCTATTTTCGCTGTACTGTAAAATTTCCTGCTGATAAGGCCATATATATACAAAACGCATCTGCATTTCGTCACTGTGCCACAATTTCCAAAAACCAAAGCATATTGCAATAATTAAAACACATATGCAGATAAAAATTTTATTTTGCCTTTTTCCTCTAATACGCCCCTTCCCCCTGTTTGCCAATGTTCTCACCTAAAATCCTATGTACTTCTTTATATACCTCTGCCATAGTTGTTTCGGGACTATTGCTATTGTCAAAAACCTTATCAGCTAAACTTTTTTTATCTTTCAGTGGCATCTGAGCATCTATTCTGGCCTTAACCTCAGCTTCACTCATATTGCTACGCAATATAGCTCTACGCACCTGTTCATCAGGATTTACAGCTACCAGCCAGACAAGATCAACCTTGTTATGCCAACCGCATTCTATTAAAAGCGGCACATCAAGCACTGCTGCCTTACACTTCCTCTTCCGACATTCATTGAGAAAATCACATGCTTCCTCCCATACCATTTCATGAATGATAGCCTCTAGTTTTTTCAGTGCTTCCTTATCCCTAAAAACCAAAGCCGCAACTTTTGTCCTGTCAAGAACGCCTCCATCTGTAATGTATTCGCTGCCTAAAGCCTCTTCAACCATTTTTAATCCGATACTGCCTTTAACAACTGCTTTTTTACTGGCTTCATCAGCATCGAAAACCGGCAAGCCAATTTCGTGCAGCCATTTAGCAACTGTACTTTTACCAGAGGCTATTCCGCCTGTTAATCCAATTACTATCATCTGCTACTCCTATTTCTGGCAATTCCCACAATAAACAGTGCCTCTGCCGCCAACTTTAGTAGAAAGCAGGACGTTGCCACACTTTTTGCATGGTTTGCCTCCACGTCCATAAACAAGTAAATAATTCTGGTTATTGCCTTTATGCCCTTCTCCGTCCTTATAATCTCTAAAAGTGGTACCCCTGTTTCTTATTCCCTGAGCAATAACTTCATTTATTGCCTCGAACAGGTTTATTATCTCTCTATAGCTGAGACTATTAGCCAGACGCAAGGGGCTTATACCAGCAAGAGCCAAGCTCTCATCCGCATAAATATTCCCCAACCCTGCAATAATACGTTGATCCAAAATAAATGTTTTTATTGCTTTGTGGCTCTTAGATGCAAGCAACTGTAAATATTCTGCCGTAAAACCAGTACTCAGCGGTTCCGGACCTAATGTTTCATATCCCTCTATAAAAAAATCTCCATCCGTTATCAAATACAGTGTGCCAAATGTCCTGATATCTGTAAACCACATGGTTACTCCGTCTGATAATTCAAACTTTATTTTTGCATACTCAGGAGCAGGTAACGTGCTACTTTGGGCAATTAGGGCACCTGTCATTCTCAAATGTATTATAATTTCCTGCTTAACATCAGTTTTTAAAACCAAATATTTGCCCCTGCGCCTAACATCCAGAATAGTTTTACCAAGTAATCCTTTTATAAACTTTTCCGGAGAAGGATATTTTATTAATCTATCAAGCTTAACATCTATTGCCTGAATTTTTTTCCCTGTTACATGCGGTGCTAAAGTTTTCTTAACCTGTTCTACCTCCGGCATTTCCGGCATTTTGCTCCCTCCTATTTTGCGAGTGCCCAATTCTTGCCAAATTTTACATCAGCTAAAAGCGGTATATCAAGAACTGCCGCACCTTCCATAGCGTTACGTACTAATTCAGCTGCTTCTTCTTTCTCGTCTTCCGGAACTTCAAGCACCAACTCGTCATGTACTTGCAGCAAAATACGTGTTTTAAGTTCGGCTGTTATCAAATTTTCTGACACCTTTATCATTGCCAATTTCATTATATCGGCCGCAGTTCCCTGAATGGGCGTATTAATTGCTGTACGTTCGGCAAAACTTCTTAAATTAAAATTGCTGCTATTTATGTCAGGCAAATAGCGCCGACGCCCCATCAGTGTAGTTACATATCCCTGGCTACGAGCTAATTCTATCATATCATCCATATATTTTCTGACGCCGCTATAGCGGGAAAAGTAACTGGCAATATACCCTGCAGCTTCATTTCTAGCAACATTCAGCTGCTGAGCCAATCCGAAATCGCTAATCCCATAAACTATGCCGAAATTAACGGCTTTAGCCTTACTGCGCATCTGAGCCGTAACCTGATCCAGCGATATTCCAAATACCTCTGCAGCTGTACGGGCATGTACATCCTCCTTGTTACGGAATGATTCCAATAATACCCCATCTCGTGCAATACAAGCCAATATCCGCAATTCTACTTGAGAATAATCACAACTCATCAGATAATCATATCCATCTCCTGGTATAAAGATTCTTCTGATTTGTCGACCTTCTTCCGTTCGGGTGGGAATATTCTGTAAATTTGGATCTGTACTGGATAAACGTCCAGTAACGGTAACAGTCTGCTGAAAATGCGTATGAATACGTTTTGTTTTAGGATTTACAAGTGGTTTTAATCCATCTAAGTAAGTGGAATAAAGCTTGGCTAATCTCCGATGTTCTAAAATTGTGTCCACCAGAGGATGCCGACCTTTCAACTGCTCCAGTACTTTAACATCTGTAGAATAACCGGTTTTCACTTTTTTAATTACCGGCAATTTAAGTTTCTCAAATAGAATAGTTCCCAACTGTTTCGGTGATTTCAGATTAAAGTCTTCTCCAGCCTGTTCTTTGGCTGTTTTCTCAAGTTTATCTATGCGGAAAACCATGTCTTCTGCCAATTGGTCTAAAAGATCTATATCTGCTTTAATTCCCGTATATTCCATTTGAGCCAACACTGGCGCCAAAGGCATCTCTAGTTCGCTATATAATTTATTTAATCCCCGTTCTGCAAGTTTTTCCTTTAAAAGCACAAGCAGAGCCGAAATATTTTCACTGGAATTCATTTTAGCCCTAGCAAGATATCTGGCTGTCACATCCTTAAGCGCATAGGAACTATGGCCCGGATCATCAAGATAAGCTGCCAGAACAATGTCATCTCTAAGGCCTTCCGGTTTTATATTACGGCAAAAGCATACCTTATATATTTCCTTACTGTCATAAGTAGCTTTAGGCTTTGATGCATCAGTCAGCCAATTGTAGAAATACTCCCAGCCATCACTGTTTTCTTCCATTACATAAACTTCATTGGCAGCAAAAAACTCTACCCGGCTAAAATACAGGTCTGGCAGAACACCTCCCACTGTCACTGAAAAACAAATAGTCTCCCCATCTTTCAATGAAGAAAAGAATTGTGCCACATCAGTATTGCTTACTATGTTCTTTACTGCAGTAGCTTTATCCTCGACAACATCACCAAACAGCTCGAATCCTCCTTCACCTACCGGCAATACTGCAGCAAAACGCTCATACATATTCCTGAATTCCAAATCCTGCATGATAGCATGGGCCTCTTTATTCATCGTTCCGAGTTCATAGCTGGATATGTTAAGATCAATAGGCACATCTGTGAAAATTGTTGCCAGTTTTTTTGACAGCAGTGCTGAATCTCTGTTTTCGCTTAATTTCTTTTGGAGTCCCTTACCGTCAATATTCTCTATATTTTCTAATACCTGTTCTACGCAGCCATACTCCTTTATTAGCTTAAGCGCTGTCTTTGGGCCGACACCAGGCACCCCGGGAATATTGTCAGAAGCATCCCCCATTAATGCCTTCAGTTCTATTAATTGCTTTGGTATAAGTCCTTCATAGACCTTTGCAAATTCCGATTCGTCAAAAATTTGAATGCCGGTAATGCCGCGCTTGGTATAAAATACTTTCGTACGCCCATCTAAAAGCTGCAGTTCATCACGATCCCCGGTAACGATAATTACTTCAACATCTTTAGGTGCATGAACAGCAAAAGTACCTATAATATCATCCGCTTCGTAATTGTCCACTTCCAAAACGGGAATGTTCATTGCTCCCAGTAATCCAGCAGCTATGGGAAACTGTTCTGACAGTTCAGTAGGCGTAGGTTTACGCTGTCCCTTGTAATCAGCAAACATCTCCGTCCTAAATGTTTTACGTGATTTATCAAAAGCTACAGCCATATACTTCGGCTTCACATCTCCAAGAAGTTTCAGCAACATATTGCACAATCCGTAAACTGCACCTGTATGAAGCCCCTGTCTGTTAGTCAGTGAAGGCAAAGCAAAAAATGCCCTATGTATAAGACTGCTTCCATCAATTATCAAAAATTTATCTGACATGTTCTCTCCTTATTTCATTTACCAATAATATTTATATAAATTATTATATCATAAAATTATCTGCTAAATTTCCCCTCAAACAGGAACTCTTCTTTATTTTGCAAATACTTGATATGCTTACGGATCTGTCACAAAAATAATTCACATCATATATTTGCTTGACGTGTTTTTTTTTAGTGGTATAATTGTAACGAATCATTTTATACATAAACGCTATGATAAAGAAGCAGTCTGTTGCACTTTAAGAAAGCTGTCGGTTGATGTGAGATAGCAGTAATACAGAACTGTTCCGCTTTGGAGCGGCAGGTGATGAATCTGACGGTACAGCCCGATAAAACTGACAAAAGATGGCCGTAGGCAATTTGGGTGGTACCGCGGGAAAAGTTCTCGTCCCAGCAGGGATGCAGAGCTTTATTTTTATCCACTTAATTCCGCCAATGTGCCAATTTGGGTGGCACCGCGAGAAAGAGAAGCTCGTCCCAGGAAAGCTTCTCTGTTTTATTTTTACAAAAGGAGTGTCATTTATGAAAAGAGCCTATAATTTCAACGCCGGGCCTTCATGTATGCCCTTAGATGTCTTAAAGGAAGCGCAGCAGGAATTTCTAAATTTTAAAAATACCGGGATGGGCATAATCGAAATAAGTCATCGCAGCAGCGAATACGATGCACTGCATCAGGAAACCAAGGATTTATTGCGCAAACTGATGGAAATACCTGCTAACTACGATATCCTGTTCATTCAAGGAGGAGGCAGTACCCAGTTTTTAATGACTGCTGCCAACTTTTTCACTAAACCCCGTGCAGCGTATATAAATACCGGCGTCTGGGCAAAAAAAGCAATGGCTGAAGCTAAATTTTTTGGTGAAACCTACGAAGCTGCATCAAGTGCTGACCGTAACCACTGTTATATTCCTGAAACCTGCAATATTAAACCGGATACATCTTATCTGCACATTACATCCAATAATACTATATACGGCACGGAGTTTCAAAAATTCCCGCAAGTGGATGTACCTATTATTTGTGATATGTCAAGTGATATTCTATCCCGCCGTATAAATGTAGCAGATTTTGATCTCATTTATGCAGGGGCCCAGAAAAATCTTGGCCCTGCCGGTGTTGTAATAGTAGTTATAAAAAAAGAGTTTTTGGTCACGGCCAATCAAAATCTGCCAACCATGATGAAATATCAAACATTTGCCGATAATGATTCCCTTTATAATACCCCGCCAGTTTTTTGTATTTATATGATCAATAAGACCCTGCATTGGTTGGAGAAAATGGGTGGCATTTCTGCCATAGAACAAAATAATATGGCTAAATCCCAAATAATTTACAATGCTATAGATAATAGCGGCGGTTTCTATATAGGGCATTCCGAAAAAGCTTACCGTAGTAAAATGAATATTACTTTTAATCTTGCTGAAAAGGAACTGGAAAAAGATTTTATAAACAAAGCTAAAGCCGCTGGTTTTGTCGGTGTTGGCGGCCACCGTCTGGTAGGCGGTTGCCGTGCATCTGCTTATAATGCAGTATCAATGGAGTCCTGCCAAGCTCTGGCTAATTTTATGGATGAATACCGCAAGTTGCGTTAATTGCAAGCAATTTTAATCTTTAAATTATAACAGTAAAACAGGAGGGAAATTATGGCCATGAAAATTCTTGTAAGTGATGATGTGAGTGAAAAAGGTGTAGCTTTACTACGCCAACATTTTGATGTAGATGTCAAAACTAATATGCCTGTCAGCGAACTGATAGCCTGTATTGGTGAATATGATGCGTTAGTAACACGCAGTCAGACCCAGGTTACCAAGGAAATTATTGATGCTGCCACTAATTTAAAGGTCATCGGCCGTGCCGGTGTAGGCGTAGACAACATTGATATTCCTGCCGCTACCGCCAGAGGCATCATGGTTTTAAATGCACCAGAAGGCAATACTATGGCTGCCACAGAACATACTATTGCCATTATGATGGCTATGACAAGACACGTCCCCCAGGCCCACGCTTCCATTCAGGAAGGAAAGTGGGACCGTAAAAGTTTTGATGGCATTCAGGTTCAGGGAAGGACATTGGGTATAATCGGTGTAGGCCGCATCGGCAGTCGAGTAGCCCGCCGCATGCAGGCGATGGAAATGACTACTATAGGGTACGATCCTTATATAACCGAAGAACGTGGCCAGCAGGTAGGCGTGGAATTAGTTGATTTTGAGACTTTGCTCGCAAAGTCAGATTATATTACCATCCACACACCGCTTACAAGCGAAACAAAAAACATGCTAAACGCCGAAGCAATTTCCAAAATGAAGGATGGCGTCCGTATTGTAAATTGTGCACGCGGTGCTTGTGTTGATACCAGGGCTTTAGCAGAAGCCCTGAAATCTGGAAAAGTTGCTGGAGCAGCAATTGATGTTTACCCCGATGAGCCGTTAACTGCAGAAAATAATCCTTTCCTGGGAATGCCCAATGTAGTACAAACGCCCCATTTAGGTGCATCTACCATTGAAGCTCAAATCGGAGTAGCAGTGGACGTAGCCGTCGGCGTTATTGATGCCCTGGAGGGGAAACCGGTAATGACTGCGGTAAATATGGCTCCTATTCCCAAAAGTGTTGCCACTGTTATCCAGCCATATTTTAAACTTGCAGAGCGTATGGGCACTGTCGGTATTGCTCTTGCAGAAGGCCCAGTCCGCAAGATAGAAGTGGAATATACTGGTGTTTTAGCAGAAACTGAAACCCAGGCATTAACCACTGCTTTCTTAAAAGGCCTGTTAAATCCTATTCTGCAGGATAGTGTTAATTTCGTTAATGCGCCAGGCATTGCCAAAAAACGTCATTTGGATGTCAAAGAAAGCAAATCCCATCAGTCGGGATATTTTACCACCGCTATTACTGCTAGGATAATAACCTCGAAATCAGAACATCAGGTGGTGGGTACCCTCTTTGATGGGAAAGAAGCCAAAATTGTTGAAATCGACCATTCCAGGATTGATTTTAAACCTGAAGGCTACCTGCTTTTAGTTCCCCATCTCAATAAACCCAACATGATCGGGCAGATGGCAACTATTTTGGGAAGTGCCGGCATCAATATTAACGGCATGCAGGTAGGCGGCTCCCCTGATGAGGAAACCAATATTATGGCCATTGCCGTTCGCGATGATATTCCAAAAGATATTATGGCCAAATTGCGGAACATAAAAGGCATTTTAGACGTCAAACTAATAAATTGCGAGGACTGAAATGGTAAGAATAATTTTAGTGCGACATGGGGAGACCACCTGGAATATTGAAGGCCGTTATCAGGGGCAGGAAGATACTCCCTTAAGCCAGCGCGGCATGGAACAGGGAAAACTTTTAGCCCAATGCTTAGCAAAAATCCCTATTGATTTATGCATCTCCAGTCCTCTTAGACGCTCATATCAGACCTGTCAAATGTGTGCTTCTTTCCACAATCTGCCCGTACAGGCAGACGAACGGCTTTTGGAAATAAATCATGGTGCATGGGAAGGTACTTTAGCAGAAGAAATTCGGCGAAACTATCCTGTGGAATTTTCCCAGTGGCACAGCGAACCGCATCTGGTACAAATGCCGGGTGGTGAAACCTTAGATGATGTGAGGCTCCGTGCCCGTACAGCCTTTGATGAATACGTTCTTAAATATGACAATAAAACCATTCTGATTGCGGCACACGATGCTGTAAACAAGGCTATCATCTGCGATCTTCTGGACCTTGATATGAGCCATTTCTGGCAAATTAAACAGGACAACACCTGTATTAATGTGCTGGAATGTACTGACAACCGCTGGCGTCTGGTATTATTAAACTACACTGGTCATTTAGGATTCCTTTTCAGCGGTATTGAGCAGGCAGGTCTATAAAATTATACATTAAGCCGCTTGCAAAAAAATAACAAGCGGCTTCTTATTTTTACACATTTTAATTTTCAAAATAATAAGTGCTTTCTGCAAATGCAGAAAGCACTTATTATTTTATTGGTTTTTATGACGCATATGCGGAAAAAACAGTACGTCACGTATGGAAGAACTGCCGGTAAGGAACATTACCAACCGATCTATACCTATTCCAAGCCCTCCTGTTGGCGGCAGGCCATATTCCAAAGCATTTACGAAATCCTCATCCATCATATGGGCTTCGTCGTCACCTGCTGCCCTTTCCTCAACCTGTTTCAGAAAGCGTTCGCGCTGATCTATAGGATCATTTAACTCCGTAAACCCATTACAAATTTCACGGGCATAAATAAATCCTTCAAATCTGTCCGTAATTTCCGAATCTTCTACGCTGCTTTTAGCAAGTGGTGAAATCTCTTTAGGATGCCCAGTAATAAAAGTGGGCTGGATGAGTTTATCTTCAACGTGTTCTTCAAAACAAGCATTGATTATTTTCCCAATACCGTAACTTTTTTCTATCGTTACATTTACAGCAGCAGCCATACTACGCGCTTTTTCAATATCGGTTACCCCAGTAAAATCCTGCCCAGTATACTTAGCTACTGCCTCAATCATAGTCATGCGATTCCATGGTGGTGTTAGGTCAATATCCTGACCCTCATAGGTAATCTTCATTGTCCCCAATACTTTTTTGGCCGTTTGGGAAACTATAATCTCCGTAAGTTCCATCATGTCCTCATAATCGGCAAACGCCTGATAAATTTCAACAATGGTAAATTCAGGATTATGTTTGATGTCAATACCTTCATTACGAAAAACGCGGCCCAGTTCATACACACGCTCCAAGCCACCGACTACAAGCCTTTTCAGATATAATTCGGGAGCAATCCGCATGTAAAGTTCCATGTTCAGCGCATTATGGTAAGTTATAAACGGACGGGCTGCTGCTCCTCCTGCGATAGAATGCATTATAGGAGTTTCGACTTCCAGAAAATCCCGACTGTCTAAAATTTCACGCACGCTCTTAACTATTTGGCTGCGTTTTACAAAAGTATCGCGTACTTCAGGGTTCATAATTAAATCAACATAACGTTGACGATAGCGCATTTCGATATCTCTTAGCCCATGCCATTTTTCCGGAAGCGGTCTAAGAGATTTGGCAAGTACTTCCAAAGAAGAAGCTTTAACAGACAATTCTCCCATATGTGTGCGGAAAACAGTACCGCTCACGCCTACTATATCGCCAATATCCATGAGTTTAATAAGTGAATAATTTTCTTCGCCTACTGCGTCTTTACGTACATAAATCTGGATACGCCCTGTTTTATCCATCATGTCCATAAAGCATGTTTTTCCATGACCGCGTATGGCCATGATACGTCCTGCAAGGCGCACAACGGTCTCTTTAACCGACAGTTCTTCAAAATTTTCAGCAATATCACTCGCATGATCAGTACACTCAAATTTGTGTCCGAATGGCCGCCAGCCATGCTCCTCTATTTTACGCATTTTTTCCAGACGCACTTGCATCTGCTCATTAAGCTCGGATTCCGTCGGCAGAATCTTTTCTTCTGGCTGCTGCATATTCTTCTCTTCAGCCATATCTGTTCCCCTCTTTTATTTAACCTTTAAAATTTTATAGGAAAGTTCTCCTACAGGAGTATTTACCTGAACCACGGTATTTACTTTACGACCTAAAATGGCAGCCCCAACTGGAGATTCATTTGAAATCTTATTTTTAAAAGGATCTGCTTCAGTAGTACCTACAATAGTATAAGTTTCTTCTTCTTCGGTTTCCATATCCTTTACAACAACAGTTGAACCCAAATAAACAACATTCTTTTTCTTGCTGGCTTTGCCATCAATTATGATTGCAGTATTAATCATCTGCTCAAGTTCAAGAATACGGCCTTCAATAAACGCCTGCTCACTTTTGGCGTCATCATATTCGGAGTTTTCACTGATATCACCATAAGAAATAGCAAGTTTCAGCCGTTCTGCAACCTCGTGACGGCGTACACTGCGGAGATTTTCCAATTCGTTCTCCAGTTTTTTCAGACCTTCAGCTGTCAAAATAGTCTCTTTATTAGCCATTTTACTGCTCCTTTGCGTTTTTATTTATTCGTACTTTAAGCAGCACTGAGAATTCCTCTTAAGCTGCTGTAGATTTATCTGAATAAAATTATAGCATACATTATAATTTTTTGCCCTATGCCTGCCAAGATTAACAGTTGTGAGCCGCAAGGGTTTCCAAAGCAGAATGCTTGACAAAGGCAATTTCTTCTTCCGTTACGGCACGCTCAAAATTACGAAATCCTGCCAGACGAAAATCGTGTTTTTCAGCCAGTTTAGCAATCAGCTTGATCTTATTGACATCAAGGTTACGTCCTAAACTGAAATTTTCATATCGGGATTCAAGTGCGAGAATCATAGTTTCTGCCATGCAGGCGTAGGCCGTGCGCGGCGGAAATCCAAAATTAAAATGGAAATCCACATTTCCGGGAACATTTATAACCCCACCTTCAATAACCAGAACATCTCTGCGTTTAACAGATACTTCTCTGGAAACATTACGGGGTCTTGCTACATCACAGACCACCGCCCCAGGTTTTAAATCCTCAGGGGAAATCAAAAAATCTATTGCACTTGTAACCGCAATGACAATGTCTGCCTTCTTAAGGGATCCGTGAACATCACTGGTCACATCTACCCGACATTGTTCCTTGGCAATAATATCTTGTGCCAGATTTTCCAGTGGAGCAAGCTTTCTTGCCACAAGAGTGATATGTGGTACCTCGCCAGCCAGTAATCTTACTACTGCCGCGCCAATAGAGCCGCTTGCACCTACCACGGCCAAATGACAGTTATCAAGGGATTTTCCCATCATTACAGCCGCAACTTTTGTACCTTGAACAGCTGTTGCAACCGTATAACTGTTACCAGAAGTAACCGCTATGTTTAAATGTTTTGCCACAGTAATACCGGCATCGCCTACAATAGAAGTGAATGCCCCGAGACCGACAATTTTTGCTCCCAAATCCTCCGCTATATGCCCTGCTTCAATTATCCTATCAATCACAAACTCTTCCGGCAATTCCAGCATTTGCCGTGCCGTAAGCGGACAGCCTACAAACCAGCCTTCTGCTTCCGCATATGGGCTTTTTACACCCGTAATATGCGAAACTTTAAAGGACTTCTTTTTTTTCAGGCATGCTTCCAGCATTTTTTCGGGTACATATTTTAAAAATGGCGATACCAATCCCATATCTCCTGCAGATAAAGGGTGCAGGATAAAAGCAAATTTTTCCATTCTATATTATTACTCCTTTATTCACAGCCATTCGACTGACGGATCAATCTTATAATAATCTAAAAGCTCAATATATTCAGCTGCCGTGAGTGCCTGATCAGCACCTTTTGACGCTACCAGTACGGCCTCCATTATGTTAGTGCCGAAACTGCGCCCTTCAAGGCACGGTGTAGTCGTAACCAGAATTTTCACTCCTGCCTGACGCAGCATTTCCCTGTCCCCTGCAGTAACGGTATTTGTAATAATGATTTTTCCCGGCAATTCGTCCGGCATAAATTTTTTTATGAAATGAAAATCCCCTGCTATAATATCATTTTCCAGAAAATATTCCGGATGCCTCAATTTTCGTTTCTCCTGGGCTGATCCTATTGGATAAAACCATCCCACCGGTAATTTAGTAATAACAGGAACAAGCAGTGCAGCCCATGTACTGAGAGCTTTCAGTGAATACAGCGGTTTATTGATGTTAAGCCCAAAGACCAAATCTCCGAAAGTAATTTTCGCTCCTGCCGCCTGCAGTGCTTCCGCCATACCGAAGCGGTCTACACCGCATGTCAGAAGTACCCGGCTTCCACGTATTGGAATTGTTCCATTTTCTGCAAATTTTTTAATCAGGCGGCGTTCCAGGGTATTTTTCAGTCCACTGCCATCAAGCACAGGAGTATGCTTGACATTTGCTGCCAATCTGGCCGTTTGCCAGAAGGTATAGCGCCTGCCGCCAGCGTACACATAAAGATCCGTACCACCTAATCCTATTGCATCAGCTTTGCCATCCCACTGCTCCAACAGCTTGCGGGTCTTGCTGAGGCTGCCGTCAGTTCCGCGGCGCTCCAGAAAAATTTCTATACCGCCCAATCTCAAGACTGCTTTCGCATCACGGACTGATGAACCCAGACTAATACCTATAACGCGTTTACAGCATTGAGCAGTATCCATGCTTTTTTCTCCTAATAAAAGCTTCTTTTACAAAACAATATTTTAGCATAATTACCATTGTTATACAACTTGCGGTTACTTAAAGGCTATGACACATAGTCATGATAGCACTGCCTGTACTCTTCTATAAGCTTCAGAAACTGTTCCTTGCTGACCACCTGATGAAAACGGCAGCGAAATGCTGCTGCATGCGGCATTCCTTTGAGATAAGCGGAAATATGACGACGCATTTCTCTCACGGCAACATATTCACCCTTCAGTTCAAGAAGCATATGCAGATGTTCTGCGGCAACGTTAAGCCGCGTATCGATATCAGGTGCTGGAGGTAGCGGTTTCCCCTGGACGGCGTCACGCAGCTGTTCAAAAATCCACGGGTTTCCATCAGCTCCGCGGGCTACCATTAACCCGTCGCATCTAGTCTCTTCCAGCATTCTTATGCCATCTTCAGCTGAAAAAATATCTCCATTGCCGAATACGGGTATTCTTACTGCCTGCTTGACCAAGGCAATTATCTGCCAATCGGCCTTTCCATTATAAAACTGCTCCCTAGTGCGCCCATGCACAGATATTGCCGCTACTCCAGCACGCTCAGCCAGCCTTGCAATATCTTCCGCGTTGCGGCAGGAAGCATTCCATCCGGCCCTTATCTTCACAGTAATCGGTATTTTAACCGCATCAGTCATGGCCGCAAGAATTTCGTAGGCGAGGTCAGGAGCCTTCATTAATGCCGATCCTTCCCCGTTATTGACTATTTTAGTTACAGGACAGCCCATATTAAAATCAATAATGTCGGCTCCGCTATCAGCGACAATCCTGGCTGCCCGTGCCAGATCTTCCGGCACACTGCCAAACAGCTGTATGGCAGTAGGACGTTCCCTGTCATCAATACGCAGCATTTCTTTTGTTTTGGCATTATTATACAGCAGTCCTTTGGCACTGATCATTTCAGAAACAGTCAGGCCGCAGCCCATCTTTTTGCACAGTAATCTGAACGCCAGATCGGTTATGCCTGCCATGGGTGCCAGTGCTACAGGTACAGCAAGCTCAAGGTTGCCTATTTTCATTGGGAATTCCCTCTCCATACTGTCAATTATAAAGACAGCCCGCAAAAGCGGGCTAAAAATATTTGCTGTTTATTTAGAATTTTTTTCGTGCAGGATAAGTAATCCGTCCAAAGTCAGGAAGGGCTCCACCACATCAATGGAATCGGACCCTGCCGCCATGGTATTGGCAAAACCGCCCGTGGCTATAACATAAGCCTCACCGCCAAGTTCCTTCTTCATGCGGCTTATAATACCGTCCATCTGTCCTATAAAGCCGTAAATGACGCCTGCCTGCATGGATTTTACCGTATTACGGCAAATTACCGTTTTGGGCCTGATAAGCTCTATACGCGGCAGCTTAGCCGCCTTCTGGAACAAGGCTTCTGTAGAAATACCTATCCCAGGAGCAATGGCGCCTCCTAAGTACTCACCTGTAGGCAATATGGCACAAAAGGTAGTTGCTGTACCAAAGTCAACCACAATCAAAGGCTTTCCAAGCGCACCATATTTATCCAAGGCGGCCACTGCATTTACTATACGGTCAGCGCCGACCTCTCTAGGATTATCGTATCTGATGGAAATACCGTTCTTTATTCCAGGTCCCACTACCATGGGTTTGATTCCGAAATATCTTTCGCACATATGGCACAAAGGAACCATCACCGGCGGCACAACGCTGGAAATAATTATCGAGGTTACTTCTTTCATGGATACATCGCTGTAATTAAACTCACTGCGCAGTATAATACCAAATTCATCCGCAGTCTTGGAACGATCGGTAGAAAAACGCCAGTGGGTTTTTAATTTTTTGCCTTCGAAAACACCTGCAACAATATTGGTATTACCAACATCCATAACAAGTAACATTTAACTTCCTCCTTGGGAAATCAATATGGCTTTTTCCTTTCTTATCATGGTGCAAAGCCTTTATCATTATACTCAAAAAGCGGTAACAGCGCAACTGTTTATTTATTGATACACTCCCTTGACAGTTTTGGCAGGTCTTATGGACACATCGCCTGCTACTACCCTTTCCAGATGACCGTCATTCGTTTTCACCAGCAGCAGTCCGTCACTATCAATATCAACAGCCGTGCCGAGATATGTCCTCTCCGGAGCAATTACTTTTACTTTCTCACCTAAAGTACATGAATATTTACGCCATTCATCGAATACGAAAGCAAAGCCCTGCTCTACCGCAAGCTCATACAGTTCCTCCATATTTTTCAGGACTGCAGCCAGAAGTTCAACCCGGCGGAACGGACTTCTAGCAGCATCGGCAACAGACACGGCCAGGTCGCGGACCTCTGGCGGATAATCACTCCCTGAAGCATGGGTATTAATTCCTATACCGATAACCACATAATTAATGTGTCCGAACTCAGCATTCATCTCAGTAAGTATTCCTACCATTTTTCGTCCATTAAGCAGTATGTCATTAGGCCATTTAATGGCAGCCTTTACCCCTTTTATATTATTAACAGCCTTAACAACCGCAACTGCCGCCAGCAACGTGCATTTGGAAGCTTCCTGGGGCAAAAACGGCGGTTTTAAAACTACGGAGAACCAAATGCCCTTGGCATAAGGCGAAATCCAGCCGCGTGACAGCCGTCCCTTTCCAGCTCCCTGCTCTTCCGCCACTACAAGCAGCCCGTCCTTGCAGCCGTCATTAGCCAATTTCTTTGCGAAATTGTTGGTAGAATCAACTTTTTCCTGATAACAGATATTCCTTCCCAGCCATTTGGTTTTCAGGCAGGAAGCTATTTCCTGGGGAAACAGGCGGTCAGGAATCCGGCGTAAAATATATCCGCGTTTCTGCAGAGACTCTATTTCATAGCCTTCACTTTTTAAGGCCTGTATATGTTTCCACACTGCGGTACGGGTAATATTAAGCTTTTTGGAAATATCTTCCCCTGATAATGGTTCCTGCCCATTTTCCCGCAATAGCTCTAAGATACGTTTACGCATATTATCCCTCCTGTATATATGCAAAGGTTAACATCAGGTTAACCAAATGTCAAGTGAGGATAAACATAAATAAAAAAAGACGCTTCTGCCATATATCAAATGGCAGAAGCGTAATGATTTATGATTTTTATACCGGCTGTTCGGCAACGACTATTGTATTTCCCTGAGGCACGTCCTTTTTCGGTGGTTCACTGGAATTCATTTCTTCCTTCTCAGCGTCAGTCAAAAGGTGACCGTATTTCAGTACTTCCTGAATTTCACTGGCTTCCAGGGTTTCATGCTCTATCAGGGCTTCTGCCAGCGTATGCAGTTTATCTATATTTTTGCTGAGCAGTTCTTCTGTCTGAGCATATGCATCCTCCAGGAAAGCCCGCACCTCCTTGTCAATTTCCGCGGCTACCTCTTCGCTGTAGTCTTTATCGCGGGCAATGTCACGCCCCAAAAATACCTGGTCCTGACGGTGCCCGAAAGTTACCGGACCGATATTATCACTCATGCCATACTCGCAAATCATACGGCGTGCCATAGACGTGGCCCTCTGCAAATCATTGCTGGCACCGCTGGAAATCTCCTTCAGCACCAATGCTTCTGCCACACGGCCTCCAAGCAGTACCTTCAGCTCATCCAGCATTTCACTGCGGGTCGCATAATAGCGGTCCTCTTTCGGCAGGCTCAGGGTATACCCGCCGGCACGGCCGCGCGGAATAATGGTCACCTTATGGACGGGATCCGTATTATCCAGCAGCATTCCCACAACTGTATGTCCGCCTTCATGATAAGCAGTCAAACGTTTTTCCTTATCGCTTATAACCCGGCTTCTGCGTTCCGGCCCCATGATAACCCGTTCTGCTGCTTCCTGCATTTCCGGCATATTGATGATTTTTTTACTTTTCCTGGCTGTCATCAGGGCAGCCTCGTTAACCAGATTACTGAGATCAGCTCCGGTAAATCCGGGCGTACGCTGGGCAATTACTTTCAGCTCAACGTCCCGTCCGATAGGCTTACCTTTCACATGTACTTTAAGTATTTCCTCCCGTCCCTTTATGTCAGGACGATCCACAACAATCTGCCTGTCAAAGCGCCCGGGCCTCAAAAGCGCCGGATCGAGAATATCGGGCCTGTTGGTGGCGGCAATCATAATAATGCCTTCATTGGCGCCGAATCCGTCCATTTCAACCAGCAGCTGGTTAAGTGTCTGCTCGCGTTCATCATGTCCGCCGCCCAAACCTGCCCCGCGCTGCCGTCCTACGGCGTCAATCTCATCTATAAAGACAATACATGGTGCACTTTTTTTTGCCTGCTCGAACAAATCACGTACACGTGATGCACCTACACCGACAAACATCTCAACAAAATCAGAACCGGAAATACTGAAGAACGGTACTCCTGCTTCCCCTGCCACGGCCCTGGCCAGTAAAGTTTTACCGGTTCCAGGAGGCCCATAGAGCAATACGCCTTTAGGAATTCTGGCCCCCAGTTCATTATATTTCTGGGGATGTTTTAAAAATTCCACAACTTCTTCCAGATCCTGCTTGGCTTCATCAGCGCCTGCCACGTCTTTGAAGGTTACTTTCACTTTATCATCATCGTAACGGCGGGCACGGCTTTTGCCGAAATTCATAACCCGTCCACCGCCGCCGTTACTCTGGTTCATCAGCAGGAACCACAGACCGACAATCAGGAGCATGGGCAGCAGGGAACTTAGGATACTCATCCACCACGGAGGCTGCGGAGGCAGCTCCGCCTTAATCTCCACGTTCTTTTCTTCCAGTCTGGGAATGAGCGCACTGTCATTAGGAACCACAGTCGTAAACTCCTTACCATCCGGCAATTTGCCGCTGATGATATTATCGACAATAGTTACCTGTTTAATTTCATCCTGCTGTACATATCTTAAGAAACTGGTATAGCTGATATCAGTCTGTTTGACCGTTCCCGTGGAATAGTAATCAAACATCCAGATAACAACAATAATAACCAGCAGATAAAAAGTTACGTTCCTAAAAAACCTGTTCAAGGACGTATCCTCCTTTAATTTCTCACTATACCCATAGCATATAATATATAATTATAGTATAGGCAGAAATTTTAGGCAAGCCTCATTTATACTAATTATTTACGGGCATATACCGAAGGTTTCAATACTCCTATATAGGGGAGATTACGGTAGTTCCCCGCAAAATCAAGTCCATAACCGACAACGAACTCGTCAGGAACCTTAAAACCTACATAATCGGCATCCAGTCCGTTAACGCGCCGTTCACATTTATCACATAAGGCAACCGTCTTCAGGGACAGCGGCCTGTGCTCTTTCAGCATGTTTGATATGGCGGCAAAGGTAATGCCGCTGTCTATGATGTCATCAACAAGCAGTACATCCTTGCCGGCAATATCTTCACGTATATCAAGGTAGACCCTTACATTACCGCTGCTGTCGGTACTGTTGCCGTAGGATGAGGCCACCATAAAATCAGCCCTCAGCGGAAGCTTAATGGCCCTTGTCAAATCGGCTGCAAACCAGGCCGCTCCTGTTAAGAGAACAATGACTACTAACTCCCTGCCTTCATAATCGGCGGTTATTTCCTGCCCCAGTTCCCGTACCCTCTCGTCGATCTGTTCTTTTGTCAGCAGTATTTGTTTGATGTCCTTATTCATTTCCATTTTCAGACCCCTCCGGTATAAATTTGGCTACAAGCCATTTATCATAATTCCCGTGCACAAAGGCACCGTTATCCATACCTAAGATACCCAATATTTTTTCTCCGCAGCAGACAAGGATTTTCCCGTTGCGATCTTCGCGGGGAATTTTTTTATCTATGAAGTAATCCTTCAGTTTTTTTCCGCCTGTCCCGCTGTACGGTTTGAAACTATCTCCCGTCCTGCGGCTGCGCAATTCTATTTTACCACTGCAGAGCTGCAAAGGATAGATCACCCTTCCCTTTCCCATGGGCGGCTTTTCGCCGCTTAGAATTTCCAAAACCACTTCGCCGCCAGGGACAGTAAATTTCCTGCCGTTAAAATCATCGCCGCATTCTATGGAAAAACCCTTTTCCCCGGATTTTATTTCCCTGGAAAACCTGAGCTTTCCGTAAGCATAGCCGGCAGCTATTCCGGCAGGCAGCCGCAATACTTTCCCGCTGTGTCCTGTCAGGCAGATTTTATCCAGTGCCGTCGTATGCCGGTAGCCAAGCTCACCTCCGCCATAGAGAAAATAACATTCCCTGAGCAGCCGTCTGCGCACAGGCGCCACGATTTGTTCCCAGTCACGTGTATCCAACAGCAGGTCTCCGTTTTCAGCTGCTGCCCTCTCAGACAGCAGCTTTTTGACAAGCCCTGCAAAAAACTCTTCATCTTCACGCAGAAGTTCTGCCGTCTGGGCCAGGGATTTTTTGACGGAACGGTTATAATTCTTTTCCAGATACGGAAGCAGTTCGTGACGTATGCGGTTGCGGGTATACGCCATGTCATCGTTACTGCTGTCATGGCAGCAGATGATGTTTCTCTCCGTGCAGTAGGCTTCAAGATCGTCCCTGGTAAGATGCAGCAGCGGCCGCAGAATGTTTCCCGTCCGCATTTTCATTGCGCCAAGACCGGAAGATGCAGTCCCGCGCAGAAGCCGCAGCAGTACGGTTTCCGCCTGATCATCAAGCTGATGTCCCGTGACGATGTATCCGGCATTTACGGCTTCAGCTTCCCGCTGCAGGGCCTCGTAACGCAGGAAACGGGCAGCTGCCTCCAAAGAAAGCTTCTTTTCAGCGCGGCAGGCCGGCACATCAACATGGATACATTTATAAGGAAGGCAGCGCTCACTGCAGAATTTTTCAACCAGCACCGCATCATGCAGGGCCTCATCGCCGCGGATACCATGTTCCACATGCAGAACCGATGCCGTCAGCCATCCTTCCTCCATCAGCATTGCTGCCCCGTCAGCCATGGCCAGAGAATCGGTTCCGCCGCTGACAGCCAGCAGAACTCTGCTTCCCCTGGGAATATTTCTTTTTAACGAGCGATAAAGCTTTTTTACTGCCGGATGCATATTTTCTCCCATGTAAATAAAGGGCACTCACGAGAGTGCCCTCTTAAAGTTCATCTTTCGCGTCTGGCGCCACGGCCGCCGCGTTTAGATTCAGTATTACGTTTCAAATCCAGCATACGGTCATCGCTGTCTTTTAGAAATTTGGATAATTTATCTTCAAAAGAAAGGGGCATCATTGGCTTTGGTGCTGACTGGTACACGCTGCCGCCCCGTTCCTGGCTTTCGCTTTGGGGATACTGCGGCTTCTTCGGGAGTTCCGCAGGAGGCATGAGCTGCTTAACGGACAGGGCTATCTTGCCGCGGGCATCAATGGATATTATCTTAACCTTTATTTTTTCGTGCTCTTTCAGAAAATCGTGGACGTCCTTAACATAGACGTTGGATACTTCTGAAATGTGAATTAGTCCCACTTTACCCTCAGGCAACTGCACAAAGGCCCCGAAATTAGTTATTCCGGTAACCTCACCTTCCACGACTGCACCTACTTCAAGTGACATAAAGAAAAGTCTCCTCCTCAAAAAACCTTTATGCTATTTCATTATACTCTCACAAAATTCACAGTGTCAATAAATATCTGAAAAGAAAGCCCGTCAATACTGGGGTTTTGAAAACGGAAATAATAATCATTTATCCCCGTTTTCCTTATCGGGATCAACGATGAACAGCGGGACTTCGTTTTTGCCGACCATATTATAATCGTCACGGGCCAGTTTTTCGATATATTTCGGATCATCAAGCAGTTTACGTTCTTCTTCCAAAGCCTCTTTATTCTTCTTAAGCTCTTCAATACGCTTCTGCGTAGCGCTTTCCTCCTGCCTGATTTTATAAATGCTATACTCCTGCCGGCCAATAATAAACAGGCAGATAAGCGCAACTATCCACAGAATGATTCTGAAATCTTTATTGCTGCGTTTTCTGCGCCTGCGCATGCCCGTCACCTCGCTGTCTATGCCTACATTATATCAGAAAACAGCTTATTTACAAATCCAGGTCTCTTTTTACAAATTTTCTTCGCGTTCTTTTGCCTTGGCTGCGTCCCAGAACCCGTCAAGTTCAGCCAGTGTAAAATCCTTCCATTCCCGGCCGCTTTCCTTTACCCGCTGCTCCACATAACCGAAACGCCTGGCAAAGCGGTTATTAGTTCCGTTAAGTGCTGTTTCCGGTTCAATTTTATTATGCCGGGCATAATTTACCAAAGCAAAAAGCACATCCCCCAGCTCGCTTTCTGCCGCCTTAAAATCACATTTTTCCAGTGCTTCCTGCAGTTCTTCCAGTTCCTCTTGCACCTTTTTCCAGACATCTTTTTTGTCAGACCAGTCAAAACCTGCCTTTGCTGCCTTGCCCTGCATTTTGTATGCCCTGAGCAAAGCCGGCAGCCCTACGCCTACTCCGTCCAGGATATGCGTGCGCTCGGTCTTTTCCAGTTTCTTTATGGCCTCCCAGTTGCGCAGTACCTCATCACTTCCTGCCACGGAAAGATCCCCGAATACATGCGGATGCCGGCGGATAAGCTTCTCCGTTACTTCATCAATAACATCCTGCAGGTTAAAATTTCCCGCCTCTTCAGCCATGCGGGCGTGGAAAACAACCTGCATAAGTATATCCCCAAGCTCTTCGCACATTCCCGGAAAATCACGGCCGTCAACCGCTTCCAGGTATTCATATACCTCTTCGATCATATTGCTGCGTATGGAATCATGCGTCTGCTCAATATCCCACGGACAGCCGCCGGGAGAGCGCAGTCTCCTTATTACTTCTGCCAGGGGCTGTATATCGAAAATCCTGCCCGGATCAGCTGCTGCACCGCCAGGTTTTTCTTCTGCCTGTGCCGGCACAAAAATACTGGTCAGATGATCTATCCCCTGCTGGCGGTCAAGCTCATAAAGTTTAATTTCCCGGCATTCCTCGTCAGGGAGTCCCAGATTGCGGAGGAAATATACCGGATAATCATCATCCAGCACATCCATGAGGGCAATTTTAAGGTCAGACGCCACCAGGCGGCTGTATACCTGTGTAACTATGATAGGATATTTTCCTGCCGCGGAAACAGCTTCGAAATCAACCGCATCAATGATGCGCAGGCCCGCCACAGGATCAATATTAAGTTTGCCATAGGCAAGATCAAGAAAACTCATGGCCGGCCAGATATCAATTTTTATTTTCCGTTCCAGGGCATTTTCAAGCAGGAGCGTAACCGTACGCTCCGCCACGAAAGGACTGCCTGGGACCGCATATACCACATCGCCATTATCTGCAGCCGCAAGAACACATTCCGCTATTTTCTCATATACTTTTTCGAAAGAATCCTCCTGCTCATAAATTGCATCGCAGGAAGTAAAATTTATATCCTGCTCGCGCAGCCATCCGACGGTAGGATGCCGTTCCGTCCTGAGTATTACCCGTGCGCCGCTTTCCAGGAGATCTATGGTTTCAAGGGACAGATATCCTGCCGCCCCCGGACCTAATCCCACAACTGTTATAGCTCCCATGATGGTTCCCCTTTTCCTTATTTCTTTATGTATTTCTTCAGCAGAGGTACCCGCTTAAGATCTTCTTTTTTTATGATTCCCATGCCGAATACCAATGCTACATAAACTGCGGCCGCGGCTGCCAAAGCCGCAAGAGATGAAGCGGTCTCATTGCCTGCTGCCGTCAAAAGCAGCGGATAGCCGTAGTGAATGGCAAGTCCCATGAACAGTGCCGCAAAGGCTGTTTTTATTATAACACTCCACCGGAAAGAAATTCCGCATTTATGCAGTACCCAGATATTAAGCCCCGCCGTCAGGGCAAAATTAATATTTGTCGCCCATGCCGCACCGATAATATTATGCGCCGCATCAGTCAATACCCACACGGCAGCAACTTTAGCCGCAATACCGGCCAGCATATTAATCATGGGAGTACTTACCCTGCCTATCCCCTGCAGGACCCCCGTGGTAATCTGCTGCATCCCCAAGAGCCAGACGGCAGGCCCGGTATGCATTATGGCCACAAGCGCCTTATCCGTTCCGTACAGCAGGAGGGAAAGGGGGCCTGCAAAAGCGCTCATCCCGACCGCTGCCGGCAGTGTTACCAGACAGCACAGTTTCATAGCCGTAGCTGCCTTCTGTTCTATGTTTTCCTTATCTCCCAAAGTAAAGGATTCTGATATGGCCGGCACCAGACTGGCGGCAAGCGATAATGTGGGTATCGTCGCCATCATGAGCAGAGGCTGTGCCATCCCGGCAAGATAGCCGAAAAGGGCGGTCGCCTCATCCACGGCAATGCCGCTGCTTATAAGCCTGTTTGGAACCAGGAACATGTCAATGCTGCTTGTAACCGGTACCAGTATATTTGCGCAGGAAACCGGCAGTGCAAGAAGTATCAGCCTTCTGGCGACAGTAAATGCACTTTCTGCAGGTACGCCCGCATTTTCCGAAAGCGGCCAGCGTTTCCTGTAACTGACATAAAAACAGATTAAGACTGCAAGCCCTGCAAGTCCTCCGGGTACTGCCCCGAAAGCAGCACCGGCAGCGGCATATTCCAGTCCTTTCGGCAGCAGGTAAAATGCCAGCAGAACCATGACTGTTACCCTGACAAACTGTTCCGTAATCTGCGATACGGCCGTCGGCGTCATAAGCTGGTATCCCTGGAAAAAGCCGCGGAAGCAGGCAAGAACAGTTGAAAAGAACACTGCAGGGGTAAGGGCTATAAGGCCATAGTAGACACGGCTGTCAGCAATAAGACCGCTGTTTGTCATCCATCCGGCAGCACCGAAAAGGAGCAGTGCCAGCAGCAGGCCTACGGCCGTCATTAAGACGAGGGAAACCCTGAAAATCCTCCTTGCACTGTAATGGTCATTTTTCGCCGCCTTTTCCGCTACAATAATGGAAATTGCCACGGGGACGCCGGCTGCAGAAACGGAGAGCAGCAGAAGATATACAGGATAAGCCATCTGGTAGAGCCCGATGCCTTCACCGCCCAAGAGCCGGGAAAGTAAAATGCGGTTTACGGAACCGATGACCTTAACCATCAGCCCTGCCATGGTAAGTATCACGGCACCGCGAAGAAATTTATCCGTATTCATGGCTGCCTCCTTTCTGCAAAATATCCTTAAATAAAATTATAACATTTCCGGCCAGTCATGATCAGCCGGCATCAAGTGCCAGCTGAGGCAGGATCCTTTCCAGCCAGGACAGGGGCTCATCCTGCATGGCATAGCCTTTATAGATCAGTCTCGGTTCCGCGCCATTGTTAAAATCCAGCTTATTTTTTGATTCCGACACCAGGCGCATGAGCGCCTCAGCATTAACGCCGGCCTTCTCACTGAAAACGATCCGTATTTCACCCTGCCGCACACTGATGCCGCGTATTTTCATGATACGGCACAAACTCTTTATGCCGGCCAGACGCCACAGGGTTTTCATCTCTTCCGGCGGATTACCGAAACGGTCAATAATCTCATCCATGAGATCGTCACGTTCACTGTATTTCATATCGGCAAAACGGCGGTAAAGTTCCATCTTAAACCGCGCATCACCGATATAGTCATCCGGTATATAGGCATCCGCGGTAATTTCAAGTACCGGCTCAGGTTCAGGCACGGCATTTCCCGCATTATCCTTTAAGCGGTTTATTGTCTCCTCCAGCATTTCGCAATAGGCGGCAAAGCCGATACCTACGATATGCCCATGCTGCTGCGGGCCTAACAGGTTGCCTGCCCCGCGTATTTCAAGATCACGCATGGCAACCTTAAATCCCGCGCCAAGCTCCGTAAAATCACGAATAGCCTGCAGCCTTTTTTCTGCAACCTCACTGATGGATTTGCCAGGCTTATAGACAAAATAGGCATATGCAAGCCGCGAACTGCGCCCTACCCGGCCGCGCATCTGGTAAAGCTGCGACAGGCCGAAGTTTTCTGCGCCGTCGACAATAATCGTGTTCGCCATCGGCACGTCCAGCCCATTTTCCACGATTGTCGTGCACAAAAGCACGTCGCAGCTGCCGTTATAAAAGGCAATCATGGCATCCTCGAGATTATCCTCGCTCATCTGTCCGTGGGCAATTTTAATATTAATCCCGGGAATCATTTTCCTGAGCTTCATTGCGATCTGCTCCAGCCCGCTGACGCGGTTATGGATATAGTAGACCCTGCCCCCGCGCCGCAGCTCGCGCTCGAGCGCTTCCTTCACCATGCCCTCGTTGTATTCGGCAACAAAAGTCTCTACCGGAAGCCTGTCTTCCGGCGGAGATTCAATAACGCTCATGTCCCTGCCATTTACGAGGGCCAGATGCAGGGTACGGGGAATCGGCGTTGCCGAGAGGGTCAGTACATCTATCCCCGTCCGCCATTTCTTGATTTTTTCCTTCTGGGCAACGCCGAAACGCTGCTCCTCATCAATAACTAAAAGGCCCAGCTCCGGGAAAACCACATCAGGCTGCAGGAGGCGGTGGGTGCCTATAACCACGTCCACCCTGCCTTCCTCCAGCGCCTGCAGGATTTCCTTCTGTTCCTTTGCCGTACAGAAGCGGTTTAAAAGTTCCACCTTCACGCCAAAAGGATCCATTCTCTCCCTGAAAGTCATATAGTGCTGCTGGGCCAGGACAGTCGTAGGAGCCATGACGGCAACCTGCCTGCCGTCCATAACCGCTTTAAAAGCAGCCCTTATGGCAACTTCCGTCTTGCCGTAGCCGACGTCACCGCAGAGCAGCCTGTCCATGGGACGGGGTTTTTCCATGTCTGCCTTGATTTCCTTAATTGCACGCAGCTGGTCGGCAGTCTCCTCGTAAGGAAACCGCTCCTCAAAAGCATGCTGGAACTCGGTATCCTTTGCAAAGGCATGCCCCGGTTCAATCTGCCGCTGGGCATAAAGGCGCAGCAGTTCTTCGGCCAGTTCCGTTATGGCTTTGGCAGCTTTTGCCGTAACACGTTTCCAATCCGCGCCGCCCATTTTGGACAGACGGGGCACATTCCCTTCCTTGCCCACGTATTTATGCAGCATGCCTACCTGTTCGACAGGCACATATAGCCTGTCATCACCGGCATAGGCCAGAAGGAGGTAATCCCTGTGGACTCCGTCGACCGCCACATTTTCCACACCTATATAGCGCCCTATGCCATGCACCTTATGCACCACATAGTCTCCGGCCCTGATATCCGAAAAATACTGCAGCTGCTGCCCCTGGTTCCTGCCATGCGGGCGGCGGCGTTTCTGCGTGCCGAAAATGTCATTTTCCGTAAGCAGCAGCCAGTCTTCATCCCAGAAACGGAACCCGTGGCTGAGACTGCCGGAAATCATGTTGATTTTTCCCATCTGCAGTTCTTTTTCCGCAAAAACAGCAGGAAGGCCGTAATTTTTAAGGCTCGAGGCAAAGCCGCGTGCTTTCACGCTTCCGTTAAACATGATAATGGGAGTGTTCCCTTCACGGAGCCAGCCCCGCAGATCCTCAACAAGGAGGTTTACATTCCTGTTGTAAGGGGCAATGGCACGGACCGGTACATTTATGACAGGAAGATTACGCAGATAACTGTGTCCCAAAGCGGAAACCAGCAGGCATTTTTTCCCGCACATGTCAATTATTTCATCTTTGGAAAAGAGTTCGCCGCTGTAGGCCTTATTTTCCTTATCCAGCTTTTCCAGCATCTCAAAAAGTTTTACCGGTTCGTCTGCGATTACAATGGTATTTTCGGCACAGTAATCAAAAACGGAAGCCGTGCATTCCGTCTCCTCTTCCAGCAGCAGGGGAATTATTTTCAGCCCATCTATGCTTTTCAGACTGCGCTGACTTGCCGCATCAAAGGTGCGTATGCTGTCAATTTCCCTGTCGAACCATTCAATGCGGACGGGTTCGTTCCTGTTAATGGGAAAGACATCCAATATCCCGCCCCGCAGGCAGAACTGCCCTATTGCATCCACCTGATCGGTGCGTTCATATCCCAGTTCCGCGAGCTTTAATATTACCTGCCTCTGCTCCTGCCTGTCCCCTTTCCTTATTAAAATATGCCTGCCGTCCGTTCCTGAAGGCCTGAACTGCTTCTGCTGCAGGGCTTCCGCAGTAATGAAGACAATCCCTTTTTCCTCCCCTTTAAGAAAGCGCAGTGAAGCCGCCCTCCCTGCGGAGAGTTCCAGGCTCCGGGTCTCTGCCTGTACCCTGGGGAGGTTAACGGGATAAAATTCCTGCACGGGCAGGTCCGGATAGAAATAGGCCAGTTCACTTCTATAGGCCTTAATTTCTTCCCTGGACGCCGTAATAAAGGCCAGGGTCCCTTCCCCGCCCATGGCCTTATCCAGGGCAGCCAAAAAGACCGACTTGCCGCTTCCGGACAACCCGGTTAAAATACATGCCTTTTGTTTTCCGTGGCAGGAAACCGCCTGCTGCAGTTCCTTTATGCCACCCAGTTTTTCCAGCAACAGATCCTGCATAAACCAGTCTTCCTGAAGAAGAATATATTAAAAGGGTCTTAGCTTAAGCTAAAACCCTTTATTACCTTACAGTTTGATTGCCAGGTCCTTACGGTCGTAGCTGTGGATTGCATCCACAAAACGCACGGTTCCCGTCTTATAACGGGTGGATATGGTGTGGGTACGTACGCCGCCGCCGAAATACCTGAGTCCCGTAAGAAGGTTGCAGTTGGTTATCGCCGTGGCGGTAAACATGCAGTCATCACCCATTACCATGTCATCAAGAGTAAGTACCTTACTGCAGTCGGCAATGCCCATTTCCAGGCAGCGCTTAACCTGCCCTTCATCTTCAGGGCAGAGGCGGCCCTGCATATCACCGCCGAGACATTTGATTGCTGCCGCCGCAAGCACGCCTTCCGGAGCGCCGCCGCGTCCGATATACATATGCACGCCGGTACCTTCAATGCCGGCATTTACCACGGGGCTCACGTCACCATCCGTAATAAGCTGGATGCGCGCGCCCGCGCTGCGGATTTCATCAATAATTCCCTGGTGCCGCTCACGGTCCAGCACTACCACGGTTAAATCGCTGATGTGGCGGTCGAGGGCCCTCGCAACACGCAGGAGGTTTTCCTTAACCGGCGCATTAATATCAATGCAGCCTTTGGCACGCGGCCCGACGGCTATTTTATCCATATACATATCCGGCGCATGAAGCAGGCACCCTTTCGGGGCAATGGCGATTACGGCGATTGCACCGGGCTGCCCTTTGGCAACCAGATTGGTCCCTTCCACGGGATCAACGGCAATATCAACCAGAGGACCGCCGGCACCGACCTCCTCGCCGATATAGAGCATAGGCGCTTCATCCATTTCACCTTCGCCGATTACGACGGTGCCGCTGATATTCACGGTGTCAAACATTTTGCGCATTGCATCAACCGCCAGCTGATCGGCCCCGTTTTTATCACCCCGCCCCACACTGCGTCCACAGGCAATAGCCGCAGCTTCAGTAACGCGTACAAATTCCATGGAAAGCTCTCTGTTCATTAGTTACCCAGCTCCTTATAAAGAATTTTCAGACATCTGTTTTTCTAAATTTATTATGACACTTTCACCCTGTTTCCGCAACAGTAAATATTCAGGACAGATGCCGCAGGAGGAGTTCAAATCCTATTTTCCAGGGAAGCAGGAATACGATCCCCAGCAAAAAGAGGCTGAACAGCACGGCTGCACCGGCCCTGGTAAAATCCACCAGATAAACAACTTCGAGGCTGTGCACTAAAAGATAAAGCATCCAGAGTAAGCCGACTGCCACAACTCCGATCAGCGGCAGGATACCATCCAGCCCCATTTTCCCCGAAAGAAGTGCCAGGGGCGTCAATATCAGAAACGGCAGCGTTGTATATCCAAGGATACAGATAAGCCCTTTAGGATTACCGGTAAGCCCGCCGAAGGTTTCCAGAATTCCATGCAGCAGGAATCCATACAGTGACAGTGCCGTACCTGAAATTACAACCGTTGCAATGATAACGGCAAAGCGTGCTGGAAGCGGCATGTCAGAAAGCCAGACATTGCTTACCACACCCGTAAAAAGACCGACGCTGAGGAAAAAATACCAGCCGCTGCGCCACAGGCACGGACTCACGACAATTTCAGACATCCCCGATTTAGGTTCAAAAAGCACTTCATAGGTTTTCCGCCTCATAAGGCATCACCTCTCTGCCTTAGGGGTACTTTCCAGCTGCACGTCCCCTGTAATCTGCCTGATAATATGAGCCTCTATGGCTTTTGCCATTTCCGATGTAAAAAGCATCTCCCAGGGGGTCTGCCTGGCAGGCTCCTTCACGGGAGGCTCGCCTTCAATGCCGCCAAGTTTCCCTGCAGCCGCCAAAGCATCGTAATAATTGCCGAGTTCATCAACAAGCCCGAGTTTCTGCGCCTGTTCGCCCGTATAAATACGTCCGTCGGCCAGCCCGCGCACTTTGGCCTCATCCATTTTGCGTCCTTCGGCAACCGTCTTAATAAAATCAGCATAGATTTCATTGACGATTTCCTGCAGGATGGCCTGTTCTTCCGGTGTCATGGGACGGTCACCGCTCATAATATCCTTATAGGGACCGCTTTTGATTTTACCGCTTGTAATACCGATCTTCTTGAACAGCTCTTCCACGTTCATGTAAGGCATATAAACGCCGATGCTGCCGGTAAGCGTGGTGGAATTGGCATAGATTTTATCGCTTGCGCAGGCGGCAATCCAATAGGCTGCTGAAGCCCCCATATTTCCCATGGCGGAAACGATGGGTTTATTTGTATTTTCCTTAAAACGTTTCAGTTCCCTGCCTATTTCCTCTGCCGCGGTGGCACTGCCTCCGCCGCTGTCAATACGCAATAAAAGGACCTTGACGCTCTTATCATCAGCAGCTTCGCGGATCTGGCGCATAACACTGCCGCTGGTAACGCCGGCCGTATGGTTGAAAAGGGTTTCCTTTCCGTCACCGCTTAAAATAGGCCCTTCAATATTAATAACCGCCACCCGGTCAGGCACGGAAACCACCTTGGCGCCGTTATTATTTCCCTTCAGCAGCGATACCACAAAACTGAGCACTGCAATTAAAAGTATCGCACTAATAAAAAGTTTTTTCAGCATTTTTACCTCCTGGTGTGCATAAACACAGATAAGCAGACCATGAAGCCTGCTTACCTGTAAAGATGATTTTATTTATTCAGGCAAGCTGCCTTGATAAAATCGCGGAACAACGGATGGGGATTGGTCGGCCGTGATTTAAATTCCGGATGGAACTGCACGCCGAGAAACCAGGGATGCACATCCGTCGGCAGTTCAACGATTTCTATCAGACGCCCGTTCGGAAGTGTCCCGCCGACCACAAGCCCGTTGCCGAGAAGCTCTTCGCGGAAGGCATTGTTAAACTCATAGCGGTGGCGGTGCCGTTCATAGATAAGCTCCTTCCCGTAGGCTTTACTGGTCAAAGTGTCCGGATACACCTTGCAGGGATAGAGCCCGAGGCGCATGGTACCGCCTTTTATTTCCACTTCCAGCTGTTCAGGCATAAGGTCGATAACAGGATGTTTCGTTTTCTCGTTAAATTCAGTGCTGTTGGCATCTGCCATATTGCATACGTTTCTCGCATACTCTATAACCTCACACTGCATGCCGAGGCAGACGCCGAAGAAGGGGATTTTGTTTTCCCTGGCATAGCGGATGGCCCTGATTTTGCCCTCAATACCGCGATTGCCGAAGCCGCCGGGAACCAGGATGCCGTTAACGCCCTGCATGACTTCCTCCATCTTAATGTCGGAAGGTTCGATTTTTTCGGCATTAATCCATTTTATATTAAGTTCAGCTTCATTATATACGGCCGCATGGCGCAGGGCTTCGGCAATACTGTAATAGGCGTCCTGCAGCTCCACGTATTTGCCGACAACGGCAATCGTAACTTTCTTCTCGTATTTCTTAAGGATGCGCGTAACCATATCGCGCCAGGCTTCCATATCCTTCGGCCTGTTTTCCATGTCGAGTTTCCTTAAGACAATGTCATCAAGGCCCTGTTCCTCCAGAAGCAGCGGTACTTCGTAAATGCTTTTTGCCGTAAGGTTCTGGATGACCGCTTCCGGTTCCACGTCGCAGAACATGGCTATTTTTTCGCACATTTCGGGAGAAATAGGTTTTTCGCTGCGGCAGACAATGATATCGGGGAAAATACCAATACCGCGCAGTTCCTTAACGCTGTGCTGCGTGGGTTTCGTCTTTAATTCCCCCGCTGCGGAAATATAGGGGACAAGTGTCACATGGATGTAGATGACGTCATCCCTGCCGACCTCTTTTTTGACCTGCCTGATGGCTTCGAGGAAGGGCTGGCTTTCTATATCGCCTACCGTACCGCCGATTTCGGTAATGACAAAATCGGCATTGTCCACGCGTCCGACGCGGAAAACCCTCTCCTTAATCTCGTTTGTGATATGCGGTATTACCTGCACCGTGCCGCCGAGAAAATCACCGCGGCGCTCCTTGGTAATGACCGAAAGATAGATTTTGCCGGCGGTAACGTTGGAGCTCTTGGACAGATTGATGTCGATAAACCGCTCATAGTGCCCGAGATCAAGATCCGTTTCGGCACCGTCGTCCGTGACAAATACCTCGCCGTGCTGATACGGGCTCATGGTACCGGGATCGACGTTGATATAGGGATCAAACTTCTGGATGGTAACCTTATAGCCGCGGCTTTTCAGCAGCCTGCCGAGGGAAGCTGCCGTTATTCCTTTCCCTAATGAGGAAACAACGCCGCCGGTTACAAAAATATACTTTGTCATTTTATTCCCCGTCCCCTTCTTAATTTATAAAAACAGCATTAAAAACAGCTACATTCTTTCAGGTGCCGAAACACCGAGTATCCCAAGAGCGTGCCTTATGACATGGAGCACGGCCTTTACCAGTGCAATGCGTGCCTGCTGGCAGTCGCCTTCCACGCCTAAAATACGGCACTGGTTATAGAAGGAATGGAAAAGCCCCGCAACTTCATACACATAGTGGGCTATGCGGTGTACGGCCCTTTCCCTTGCGGATACGGCAATAAGCTCTTCGTATTCCCCGATTTTCCTTATAAGATCCATTTCGCTCGGGTCAGTCAGAGTATCCAGTTTTAAATCAGCCGCCTTGACCCCGCTTATCCCGGCCTCCTTTAACTGCCGCAGTATGCTGCAGATACGCGCGTGGGCATACTGGACATAATAGACCGGATTCTCATTTGAGCGTTCCGTGGCTAGCGTCATGTCGAAATCCAGCTGGCTGTCAATAGAACGCATGATGAAAAAGAATCTTGCCGCATCCGTACCGACCTCTTCAATGAGCTCATTGAGCGTCACGCTCTGTCCCGTGCGTTTTGACATTTTCACAAGCTCCCCGCTGCGGTAAAGGCTGACCATCTGCAGGATCAGGACTTCCAGCTGTGCAGGATCGTACCCCAGTGCACCGACGGCAGCCTTCATGCGGGCTATATAGCCATGGTGGTCTGCTCCCCAGAGATTTATGACCCTGTCAAAACCCCGCTCGAATTTATTCCTGTGATAGGCAATGTCGGCGGCAAAATATGTGGGCACGCCGTTTTCGCGGATAACGACGCGGTCCTTGTCATCGCCGTGCTCCGTGGCCTTAAGCCAGAGGGCCCCGTCCTTTTCGTACAGGTAGCCCCGCTCTTTTAAAAGCTCACAGGCTTTTTTTATGGCTCCCTCATCATGGAGGGTCTGTTCACTGAACCAGGTGTCGAAACGGACATTAAATGCCTCGAGATCTTCTTTTAAGGCGGCAAGCTTTTCCTTTAAGGCGATGGTCCTGAACTCCTCCAGGCGTTCTTCCTCGCCCATTTTAAGGAACCTGTCCCCGTAGATGCGCACTATGCGGCGGGCAGTCTCAATGATGTCAAAACCATGATAGCCGTTTTCAGGGAACTCCGTCTTCTGCCCGAGTTCCTCAAGATAACGCGCATTTACGGAAGCAGCCAGATTATTAATCTGGTTGCCGGCATCGTTAATATAGTATTCACGGGTAACATCATAACCAGCGGCTTTCATGAGATTCGCGAGGGCACTGCCTACGGCGGCACCGCGGCCGTGTCCCACATGCAGCGGGCCCGTGGGATTGGCACTGACATATTCCAGCTGGATTTTTTCCCGGCAGTCATTTTTAAGATTGCCGTAATTTTCCCCTGCCCCGATAATTCCTGCCAGAAGGTCATATATCCAGTCAGGCTTGAGATAGAAATTTATAAATCCCGGGCCTGCGATTTCAGCTTTCTCAATATAGGCACAGTCAAGATTGTCCACGACTGCCTGCGCAATCGCGCGGGGGCTGGATTTCAGGCTGCGTGCGGACTGCATGGCGAAATTGGTGGCAAAATCACCGAACTCTTTCTGGGGCGGTTCCTCGAGGAATACTTCCGGCAGCGGGCCGGCCTTAAGTGTTCCCTTCTCCATTGCCTTCCGTGCCGCCGCGTTCACCGCCTCAGCAATCGCCTTTTTAATGTCCATCCTGATGCTCCTCGATATCTATTAGAATTTTCATCTTCCCATAAGGCTGCCGGTCCTGGGCCAGAGTATAGTGAAGTTCAATATGCCAGACACCGTCCCTTGAGTATGTATAAAGATAGCTTGTTTCCGTTTCCAGGGGAATTTTTAAATAGGGGGTCTTATAAAGGCTCAGATGCTTAAGTCCCTTCCGGAATTCCTGCCGGTGGTCAAGCGCGCCGCTGCGCAGAAGCACCACCTGCTCCTCATCCCATTTCAGCGTTGTCTTCACGCCTTCAAGGCCCTCAGCCTTTTCCTCGTAAAAAACATACCGCTTGCCATCCTTTTCCGTCATCCTGCCAAAGCAGGTATATTCCGACGGATGCGTGCCCTCTTCACTGCTGGCCAGGCTGACTATATGTATTTTGACCGGCCTCATGAAATCTCCCCGTAAACACAATTAAAGCCTGCGACCATCTTCGTCAGCGAAAATATGATCGAAAAGCCGCAAGCTCTCAGCAGATTTTTGTCATTTTCATGCAGCGCACAAAAAAAGACCTTTGCTATTTTCTCCAGTTCATTATATAACAGCCGTATTTTCCAGTCAAGGAAACAAAGGCGGGAAAAGGAAAAAGGAAACAGGCGGAAAAGCGCCTGTTTCCTGAATAAACAACATTTTCCAGAAAATTATTTATTTATATTTATCTGGCTATTACGTCAATGTTTTCACCGTCCAAAATAACTTCTGCGGTGCTGCCGTTTTTGATTTCCCCGGTAACAATCTTGCGCCCCAAAATGGTTTCCACCGTATGGACAATAAGGCGTTTCAAAGGTCTTGCACCGAAGGCAGGATCAAAACCGGCTTTTGCCAGATGGTCAACCGCGGCATCAGTTGCCGTAAGCCTGATTTCAAGCTGTCTGGCAAGACGTGCGGCAAGTTCATTAAGTACCATTTTAACGATATCCTTAATCTGTTCTGCCTGCAGGGGTTTAAAGACTACGATATCATCAACCCTGTTCAAAAACTCCGGACGGAAGAAATTCATCAGCATCTGCTGCACTTCCTCGCGGCTGATTACCCCATTCTCCTTCATGATCTGGCTGCTGCCGAGATTACTGGTCATGATGATAAGCGTGTTCTTGAAATCCACGTTGCGCCCCTGTCCGTCAGTAAGGCGTCCGTCATCTAGTACCTGCAGGAGTACGTTGAAAACATCCGCATGTGCCTTTTCTATTTCATCAAGCAGGATAACGCTGTAGGGATGGCGGCGTACGGCTTCGGTGAGCTGTCCTCCCTCTTCGTAGCCGACATAGCCGGGAGGTGCCCCGATAAGGCGGGATACCGTGTGTTTTTCCATGTATTCGCTCATATCAATCCGCACCATATTGCGTTCATCATCAAAGAGAACTTCAGCCAGTGTTTTGGCCAGTTCCGTTTTGCCGACGCCGGTGGGGCCGAGGAAAATGAAGGAACCGATGGGACGGTTGGGATCCTTTATCCCTGCACGGGCACGGACCACTGCTTCGCTGACGGCCTTAACGGCTTCATCCTGACCGACCACCCTCCGGTGCAGGATATCCTCAAGATGGGCCAGTTTCTGGCGCTCGCCGCCTGAAAGGCGGGACACGGGAATACCCGTCCAGGTACTGACAACCTTTGCAATATCCTCTTCATCCACTTCTTCCTTGAGCAGGACGTTATCATCCTTTTTACCATCACTTGCGGACATATCTGCAAGCTCTTTCTGAAGTGCCGGCAGGCGGCCGTATTTCAGCTCTGCCAGTTTATTTAAGTCATAGTCGCGTTCCGCCTGTTCCATCTGCTGTTTTACGCTGTCGATTTCCTTTTTCACCTCGCGGACGCGGGTAATTGATGCCTTTTCGGCATCCCAGCGTTTTACCAGCTCATCGTTTTCAGCGCGCAGTTTGGCCAGTTCTTCCTCGATTTTTGCCAGGCGCTCTTTCGACTGATCGTCATCTTCCTTTTTCAGGGCCTGGGCCTCAATTTCAAGCTGCATAATGCGGCGTTTGCTCTCGTCAAGGGCCAGCGGCAGGGAATCAATTTCCGTACGCAGGCGGGCTGCAGCCTCATCCACCAGGTCAATTGCCTTATCCGGCAGGAAACGGTCATTAATATAGCGGTTGGAAAGCACGGCTGCCGCAACAAGGGCAGTATCCTTAATCCTGACGCCATGATGCACTTCGTAGCGCTCACGCAGTCCGCGCAGGATGGAAATGGTATCCTCAACGCTCGGCTGCTTTACCATAACAGGCTGGAAACGGCGCTCCAAGGCACTGTCCTTTTCAATATACTTGCGGTATTCGTTAAGGGTTGTGGCACCGATGCAGCGCAGTTCGCCCCTTGCCAGCATTGGTTTTAAGATATTGCCGGCATCCATGGAACCTTCCGCCGCGCCCGCGCCGACAACGGTGTGCAGCTCATCAATGAACATGATGATCTGCCCGGCGCTGTCAGAAACCGCTTTCAGAACTTTCTTCAGGCGCTCCTCAAATTCCCCGCGGAATTTTGCCCCGGCAACAAGGGCCGCGAGATCTAAGGCATAAAGCGTTTTATTTTTCAGGTTTTCCGGCACGTCACCTGCCACGATGCGGCGGGCGAGCCCTTCCGCAATGGCCGTTTTGCCGACGCCGGGTTCGCCTATCAGCACGGGATTGTTTTTCTTCCTGCGGGAGAGGATCTCAACCACCCTGCGGATTTCATCATCCCTGCCGATAACCGGGTCAAGTTTGCCTTCCTTTGCCCTTTCCGTCAGGTCCTGCCCGTATTTTTCCAGGGTTTTCTTGCTTTCATCGCCGGCAGCGCTGTTCTGATACTGCAGGTATGCAGCCTCTACTTTCTTGCGGTCAATACCGTATTTCTTAAACAGTGCGACCACTTCGCTGTCGCCGTCACTGGCCATGGTGGCAACAAGCTGGCCTGCCGTGATTTCGCCGCCTGTATTCTGGTTCAGCATGGCCATAATGCGGGCAAACCCCGTACCCATCATTAACTGGCGGTCCTGTCCCTTAACTGACGGCAGTTTCTGTACCAGTGCCCTGGCATCATTCGTGAAATTAGCAATATTTATATTCATGCTCTGCAGCAAATATTTAAAAAATCCTTCACTGCCGCAAAGGGCAACAAGTACATGGGAAGTGGTAAGCTCCTGGTTGTAATTCATTACAGCCTGCTGCTGCGCCGCTTCCAGAATTCCTCTTACTTCTTCACTGTAGCGTTCTTCCATGATGCTACACCTCCTTATATATATGGTCTGTAAAAGTAATTTCCTTTAAAAGTTTTTGTATTTCTGTTATTATAAACGCAGGGGAAATTTTTTCCCTGCCGAATAAACTTAAGTAATAATATCACGGAGGTATTTATATGAACCCGTCCATGATTGTTTACCGGTTCTTTGACGTTGCCGATGAAATAAATCTTGACCTGGTACAGGCCCTGTGGACCAGCCGCAACAAGATTGCCTCAAGGCTCCGTCTTGACAGGATTTCCACGAAATCCATCGTTTTCAGCAATCCTCCCGTCCTGGTGGAACTCGGTAACCATGAAATGCCGTTTAACGGCAAGACATATATGACTGAAGTCAAGGCACGTATTTTTGATATCGGCGTTATAAGCATAATCCTGCGGATCCAGTTCGAGGATGACGTCACCGAAGAGGAATACATGAATATGGCTCTTTCCAGCGAGCATATGCCTGAAGACAAGATACGCGAATACCTGGATGCCACCCTTGAAACAATCAGCCAGGCCTGCATCAAGCAGCGGGTATCTGATTTTGAAGAGGACTTCGTGGTCCATTATTTCCAGGAAAAGCTCCCGGACTGGGACCTGGCAGCCATTCTTTTACGTGACCGCGCCCCCTTAAGTGATGAAACCCGTGAAGATACACTGGATAACAGCTATTCCTACAGTACCGGTGATATTACCTACCTGGCCTGGGATAATGCCATAGTTTATGATAAGACAGGCAGTATGGACATCCCCGACCTTCTGGAATTTGCCAACGCGCAGCTGCTGGAACTGCGTTACTATGACAATGCCCTGGCCGATGCCATCCGCCAGAGCTATGACGAACTCAAGGAAGCAGGACTGGCCAATAAAATCAGCCGCCTGCATACCTACCGCAACATCCGCAGCCGCCTGATGGAAATCATGGCCGATATAAGCGGCATGGTCGGCAATATCAGCAATGCCCTGCAGGTAACCCAGGACGTCTTTTATGCCAGGGTTTACACCCGCTACCTGAAGCTGGTGAAAGCCAGCGCCTGGAAAAACAACATCGACTATAAGCTGAGCACCATGCAGAGGACCTATACCCTCTTAAACGAAGAGGTGGAAAGTTATCTCTTCACCTGCCTGAATGTTGTCTCAATTATCATCATGGGCGCCGTTCTCGTCACGCTCATCCTGATTCTCTTAAAATAATATCTGCAGGAGGATTTTCTTCCTGCAGTTTTATTATAACAGTAAAAGTCAAAAAGTCAAACATTATTTTGCGAAATTATTAAATTTTTAATTGACAAAGATTTAAGGTGATGGAAAAATATATCTATCACGTTAAAGAAAGGATTATCATGTTATCCGCATCACTACTCCGGGGATTTTCCATCCTGCTTATCCTGCAGTGGCTGAGCGCCATCATAACGGACTTTTTTAAAATACCGTTCCCCTCACCGCTCCTCGGGATGCTGCTCCTGGCAGTCCTCCTGAAAACCGGCATTATCCCGATTAGTGCCGTTGAGGATATCTGCGATATTTTAATTGACAAGATGGGGATGCTCTTCCTGCCTGCAGGGGTCAGCCTCCTGCTCTATATTGACATTGTCCGGGCAGAACTTTCGCCCATCCTCCTCACCCTCTGCATAAGCAGCCTTATTATCCTTGCGGTCACTTCCCTCTTCCTTGAGACAGTCCTAAAGAAAAAGCGCAAAGGAGGGAATTCAGATGTTTCCTGACCTCCTGCTTAATTCGCACCTCTTCGGCGTGGGCCTTACCGTCATAACCTACTGGCTCTGCGAAATGCTTCTTAAAAAACTGGGCGCCAGGATATTCCCGCCGATTGCCCTGGCGGTTCCCATAATAATTGCCATTTTATTCTTCAGCCCGGAAATAAAATATGAACAGTATGAAGCAGGCGCAAGCTTCATCACTTTCCTTCTGGGACCTGCCACAATTGCGCTGGCCCTGCCTCTTATACGCAACTGGGAAATCATAAAGGCGGAAACCCTCGCCATAGCAGGCGGCATCATAATTTCCGCGCTGACCGCCATAATCTCCGTCTACTCCCTGGGAAAGATCTTCGGACTCTCAGACCAGGTACTCATATCGCTCCTGCCTAAATCCGTAACCACACCAATTGCCATGGAGATATCATATGTTATAGGCGGCATCCCGCCGTTAACGGCAGCGGCCGTGGTCTTTACAGGCGTGCTCGGTGCCATTTTCAATCACAGGATCCTGGCCCTCATGGGCATAAGAAACGACCTGGCGGCCGGTATTGCCATAGGCGCGTCAAGCCACGGGGCCGGAACCAGTGTCTGCGCAAATGTAAGTTCCCTGCAGCTTGCCGCAGGCGGCGTGGCCATAGCCTTAACGGGCCTTGCCACATCCATCCTGATACCCATTATGCTTCCTATTTTAAGGACAATCTGGTAAACGTCCAGACAGAGAAAAAGCCCTGCAGATGCAGGGCTTTTAATTATGCAAGGAATTTTTATTTCTTTTCTTCCTCTTTCTGCGGCAGTCTCAGGACGAAATCAACCAGAAACGGCTTGTCGCCTTTCAGTTCAAATACGAAAATATATTCCGCTTCGGGAATCTTTTCGAATTTGGCCAGATAAACCAGAACATCGTTTTTATTCTGTTTTTCGACTACCCTTAAGGTCATGTCATCCAGTCTGCCGAAATTTTTTGACACCTGGTCCTTGAAATTGCTGTACACTTCAGCAGTAACGTCTTTTTTCATATTGCCCTCAAGAAGTCCGCTTACGGCAGAAAAATTACTTGCGTTCAGGAATTTATTTACCACTGCTTCTTCAGCATCCAGTATTTTGCCGTTACTTGCCGCAGCACTGCAGACGGAAGCAAATGCCAGCATGAACAGCATCATAAGCATGAGAATACTTTTTTTCACGATATAAACCTCCTCAATTAATATGTAATAATTATAAACTTTTTGCCATATTTAAGCAAGGCAACATAAAATTGTCCACAAAAATATCACATCACAGCTTTTCCATAAATCTTCCCATGGCTTCAACGGTATTTTCCCTGCTGCCGAAAGCAGTCAGGCGGAAATATCCTTCGCCCATGGCCCCGAAACCTGCACCCGGCGTTCCGACAACGGCAAGGTTTTCGAGAAGATAATCAAAAAACTCCCATGATTTCATACCCTTCGGGCACTGCATCCAGATATACGGGGAATGCAGCCCTCCGTAAAATTTAATGCCTTTTCTGGCAAGGGCCTCCATCATAATGTTGGCATTTTCCTGGTAGTAGGCTATATTTTCCCGGCACTGCCTGATTCCCTCTTCCGTAAAGACGGCTTCCGCCCCGCGCTGGATGATATAAGGCACGCCGTTGAATTTAGTGGTCTGCCGGCGCAGCCACATTTTATTCAGTTCCATGCTCCTGCCGTCAGGCGTCTTCCTCACCAGGGCATGGGGAACAACCGTATAGCCGCAGCGCGTGCCTGTAAAGCCTGCCGTTTTGGAAAGCGAGCAGAGCTCAATGGCACATTTTTTTGCACCCTCTATGAGGAAAATGCTGCGCGGTATTGCAGGATCGGAAATAAATGCCTCGTAAGCCGCATCATATAAGATGACGGCATCATTTTTAAGTGCATAGGCCACCCATTTTTCCAGCTGCTCTCTGGTATAAACCGCCCCCGTCGGGTTATTCGGCGAACAGAGGTAGATTACATCCGCCTTTACGCTTTCATCCGGCATGGGCAGGAAATTATTTTCCGGGCTGCCGTTCATATAGATTATTTTCCGTCCGCACATTATATTGGTATCAAGATACACCGGATATACGGGGTCCGGAACCAGGATGGTATTGCTGTTGCTGAAGATATCGGTGATATTGCCGCAATCGCTTTTGGCACCGTCGCTGATGAAAATTTCGCTGCTTTCAACGGCAACGCCGAAGGAGGCATAATATTTTACCAGGGCATCGTGCAGGAAATCGTAGCCCTGCTCAGGGCCATAGCCGCGGAACGTCTCCTTAACGCCCATTTCCCTGACGGCCTTTTCCATTGCATCCACAACGCATTTTG
>JAJQAO010000026.1:0-3439 GCA_021203775.1 Phascolarctobacterium sp. | reverse complement strand
TCCTTAACGCCCATTTCCCTGACGGCCTTTTCCATTGCATCCACAACGCATTTTGCCAGCGGCAGTGTGACATCGCCGATGCCCATTCGGATAATCTTGCGGTCAGGATGCTTGGCTGCAAAATCGCTTACCTTGTGCGCGATGTCCGCAAAAAGATAACTTTCCTTAAGATTACAGTAATTCCCATTAACTAACGCCATTTTACAGATCCCCTCATTATTTTTTTACTATATCATCCGGTACGTCGATGCTGCCTTCAAAAACAAGCTCCGCCGGACCTTCCAGAATAACATGCTCATCTTTGCCGTAGGTCACTTTCAGCGTACCGCCTTTGGCGATAACCGTAAGCGGTTCCCCTCTTTTGCCGCAGTTTCCGAGCAGCCCGCAGGCCACGGCCACGGCACAGGCTCCGGTACCGCAGGCCCAGGTTTCGCCTGACCCCCGCTCCCAGACGCGGAATTTCACGGTATTATTATCAATTATCTGCACAAACTCCGTGTTGACGCCTTCCGGAAACAGCTGATGGTGTTCGAACTGGGGCCCCAGTTCCTCAAGATTCAGCGCATCCACGTCATCAACGAAAGTTACATAATGGGGATTGCCCATGGAAATTGCCGTACCGTTAAAAACAACTTTCTCCTCGCCGTAATTATCGGACAGTACCAGGCCCTGGTCAACGAAGGTATAATGATCGCTGATCATCGGTATATCAGTACATTTAAAAACCGGCACGCCCATATCTACTTTGGCTTCTTTTACTTTTCCGTCCACAACCGTCATCTCCACTGTCTTTACGCCGGACAATGTTTCCAGCGTTATTTTGGTTTTATCCGTGAGGCCTTTGTCATAAACAAATTTTGCCACACAGCGCACGCCGTTGCCGCACATTTTCCCTTCTGAAGCATCGGCATTGAACATGCGCATTTTAAAATCGGCAACATCCGATTTACAGATCATTATCAGCCCGTCGCTGCCGATACCGAAGCGCCTGTGCGAAACATATTCGGAAACAGCCCCGGGATTCGGCAGTTCGCCCCTGGTACAGTCAACGTACACATAGTCGTTTCCCGCACCGTGCATTTTGGTGAATTCCATCTTCATCTTCCTGTCCTCCTGAATCGGTTATATATTATTATAGCAAAAACCGAAAACATTTACACTACAGAGGGAAAATAATTTCCGGACCCGGCGCAGACAGTATCCGGAAAACAGGAAAATGCACGGAAGCTCACGGCAGTTTCCTTTTATGTTCCTCAAGGTACTGACCGACTATTTTTACGGCACAGTAATCGCCGCACATGGAGCAGGCCTCATCTTCCGGCCGGTTCTTCTTATTGCGGTATTCCACGGCCTTCACGGGATCGATGGCAAGTTTCAGCTGCTCAGGCCAGTTCAATTCCTTGCGGGCCCTGGCCATGGCATTGTCCCAGGCCCAGGCTTTTTCACTGCCTTTTGCAAGATCGGCTGCATGGGCTGCAATCCTTGCCGCGATAACCCCTTCCCGCACATCGCCGAGGTCAGGCAGACCTAAATGTTCAGCGGGCGTCACGTAGCAGAGGAAATCTGCTCCTGCCACTGCGGCAAGCGTTCCGCCTATGGCGCAGGTAATATGGTCGTATCCCGGCGCCACGTCCGTCACGAGGGGACCTAAAACATAAAATGGCGCACCGTGGCAGATGGTCTTTTCAAGTTTTATATTGGCGGCAATCTGGTCATAGGGCATATGTCCCGGGCCTTCCACCATGACCTGCACGCCCCGCTCCCTGGCGCGCAGCGTAAGCTCCCCTATGTTAAGAAGCTCCTGGATCTGCGCCCGGTCACTGGCATCGGCAAGACATCCCGGACGGAACCCGTCCCCGAGGCTTATGGTCACATCGTGTTCTTCGCAGATGTCAAGGATTTCATCAAAATATTCATACAGGGGATTTTCCTTATCATTATGCAGCATCCAGCCGGTTATGAAACTGCCGCCGCGGCTCACAACGTCCATGATGCGCCCTTCGCCTGTAAGTGCCCTTAAGGACTCCCGGTTTATCCCGCAGTGGATGGTCATGAAATCGGCACCGTCTTCCGCCTGCATGCGGATGACATCCATTAAATCATCTTTCGTCATCCCGACCACTGCACCGCGCTTTTTAATGGTTTCCACGGCCGCCTGGTAGATGGGTACCGTACCCACCATGACACTTGATGCCGCGATAATGGCCCTGCGGGATGCCGTAATATTATCTCCCGTGGAAAGATCCATCACCGCATCCGCCCCGGCGTCTATGGCGGCCTTCAGTTTTTCGAGTTCAGGGGCTATTTCAGGATAGCTGCTGGATGTGCCGATATTGGCATTTACCTTGACGGAAAGACCCCGCCCCACGCCGCAGGGAATAAGGTTTTTGTGGTTCCTGTTCGCGCAGACGGCGATGGTTCCTTCGGCAACGCCCCTAAGGACAAATTCCTCCTCCACGTTTTCCTTCCGTGCGACTTTTTTCATCGCCTCCGTTACCATGCCCTTTCGTGCATACTGCATCTGTGTTGTCATTTTCCTGCCTCCTTAATTAAAAAAGCCAGTCCCCGAAGCGGAAACCGGCTTATGGTTAAGGCCAAGCTCCACTTCCCTACGCATGTATTACCGTGATCAGGTTCAAAGGGTTGGACAAAAGTCCTCTCAGCATTCCTGCACCCCCGTGGACTGTCTTCAGTTGTTGTTTTAAATTCAGCACCAAACCGTATTTTTGGCAAATTATTTCATGATGAGATCCATAATGGAAAAGAAGATCGGCGGCACGATAAGCGACGGCATCATGTTAAGCGTCTTGCAGTCGCGTACTTCAAGTATGGTAAAACCGGTACTCATAAGGAATATCCCGCCGAGGATTGAAACCTCCGCCATAAGCGGCGGCGTCATGTAAGGCGCGATTACCCCGCCGAAAAGATAGAGGAGTCCCTGCCAGCAGAAAAGCACTATGGCCGCCAGCGCTATCCCGAACCCGTAAGCGGACGAGAGAATGATGGAGGATACGAAATCAAGTGTGGCATTGGTAAAAAGATAGGTATTATTGCCGTTAATCCTGCTTTCTATGGGCCCTAAAATGGACAGGGTGCCGATACAGAAAAGGAGTATGGCCGTAGAAAGTCCTTCGGCAAGCTTTGAGCCTCCCTTAACCGATTCCAGGAGCCTGTGGAAACGTCCGTCAAGATCAAGTTTCATGCCTACTGCCGTGCCGATGGCAAGGCTGGCAATAAAGAGCACGGGAAACTCCGATTTGGGCAGGTTATGCACTGCGGCATTTGCCCCGAGGGCAATTGTCGCAAGTCCCAGAGCGTTAAAGAGACCCGTCTTGTATTTCCCGCTTATGCCCCGGCTGACGAAACTCCCTACAAAAGAGCCCACAAGTATGGTACTGACATTTACGAATGTTCCTATCATTGTTACCTCTGCAATATA
>JAJQAO010000025.1 GCA_021203775.1 Phascolarctobacterium sp. | reverse complement strand
AATATAAGCTGCAAAATAGCTGAAAATCTTTATGCAGTAACCCCGTCTGGAAAAGGGTATTCCAACCTTACGCCCGGCGATATCGTCATTATTGATGAAAACTCCCGCGTGCTTAACGGTGATAAAATACCTTCATCCGAAAGCAGACTGCATACGGCAGTTTATGCCGCATGCCCTGAAGCACAAGCAATTATCCACACGCACAGCATTTACGCAAGCGCCCTGGCTGCCATGAGAAAACCTGTTCCCGCCATTATAGAAGATATTGTACAGATAATCGGCGGCAGGGTAGAGTGCGCTGCCTATGCACTTCCTGGAACCAAAGAACTTGCCGACAATGCAATTGCCGCATTAAATGGCCGCAGGGCAGCGCTCCTTGCAAACCATGGAGCCGTATGCTGGGGTAAATCCCTAGAAGATGCGTTAATGACAGCCGAAATTCTGGAAAAGGCATCCCATATAGCCGTTATCTGCGAAAGCTGTGCCGCCGCGGTTGAATTATCCAGTGAAGACATGGAACTGATGCATAATTTTTACACTGATCATTATCAAAAGAGGCAGATGGGGGAAGAATAAATGAGCAAGATACTTCTAGAAAACGTTGAACTTCTTTATACACCTGAAGGAACGAAAAACTGCATTACCATAGACGGTAATAAGATTACTTATGTAGGCGAAAAGTGCCCTGCTGGTTTTGGTGCAGATGAAATAATAAACGGTAACGGAAAACTGGCCACTGCGGGAATGGTCAATACCCATGGCCATGTTTCCATGACACTTCTGCGAAGTTATGCGGACGACATGGCGCTGATGGACTGGCTGGAAAATAAAATCTGGCCAATTGAGGCTAAAATGGATGCAAATGACATCTATTGGGGAGCAATGCTTGGCATTGCTGAAATGCTTAAGGGTGGTACCACCTGCTTTGCGGACATGTACTGCTTTATGGATGATGTGGCTAAAGCCGTAGCAACTACCGGCATACGTGCAAATCTATGCCGAGGGCTCCTAGGCCTTGATTCTGAAGGAGACATCAAACTTGATGAAAATACCCGTCTTGTAAAGGACTGGCAGGGATATGACAATGGACGCATCCGTATCACTTACGGACCACATGCACCATATACATGCCCCATAGATTACCTCAAAAAAATTATCACAGCAGCTGCTGAAAATAATGCTGAAATCCAGATGCATCTCTGCGAAACGAAATCTGAAGTGGAGAACTGCATAAAAGAACACGGTGTTACGCCAATCCGCCTTATGGACAGCTTAAAAATGTTCGATCTTGGCGTCATTGCAGCCCATTGCGTACATTTAACTGATGATGATATGGAAATCATGGCTGCAAAAAATGTCCGTGTAGCCCATAATCCACAAAGCAATTTAAAATTAGCCAGTGGCATAGCCCCAGTAGAAAAAATGCTTGAACATGGCATCTGTATAGGTCTTGGAACAGACGGAGCCTCCAGCAATAATAATCTTGATATGCTGGAGGAGTGTCGTGCTGTTGCCATGCTGCACAAGGCCGTCTCTTTTAATCCCCTGTCGGTGCCTGCGGCGAAGGCATGGGATCTTGCCACCTCTGGCGGTGCTAAGGTATTGGGATTTAAAAATCTCGGTAAACTTGAAGCAGGGCAAGAAGCGGATATCGTACTCTGGAATATGGATAGTCCCACCTGGTATCCAAGGCACAACAAACTTTCGCTCCTGGTCTATGCAGCGAACAGCCGTGACGTTGACATGGTGCTCGTAGCTGGGAAAAAGGTTGTGGAAAAAGGACGGCTTACTACGTTCGATGAAGAAAAAATTTATGCAGAAGCAAGCTGCTGTGCCAGAAATCTGCTCGGCAAATAAAATCATGTTCTTGGAGTGAGAAAAATTGGCAAAAATCATTAGGAAACTGATTCTGGCACCAGCAATATACGAACTTATCGTAGAAGCACCAATGGTAGCACATAAATGCCAACCAGGTCAGTTTGTAATAGTGCGTACGGACGAATATAGCGAACGTATTCCATTAACCATAGCCGACTTTGAAAGAAATAATGGTTATATTACCCTAATTGTGCAGGCTGTCGGTAATACCACAAGACATCTCTGTGAAACTTTTAACACGGGAGATAATATTTTAGACATTGTCGGTCCATTAGGTCATCCTTCCGTTATGAAAAAATTCGGCACCGTAGCTGTTGTCGGCGGTGGTATAGGTGTCGCACCCATTTTCCCTATTGCAAGAGCATATCATGAAATAGGAAATAAGGTAATCACCATTATCGGAGCACGCTCCAGAGAACTTATTATCTGGCAGGAGAAAATGGCAGCCATCAGTGATGTAATATTTATCACAACTGACGATGGCAGCGCGGGACGCAAAGGTTTTGTTACCGATCCCTTGAGGGAAATGCTGGTAGCCGGTGAAAAAATTGATCTGGTTCTTACCGTAGGTCCAGTAATCATGATGAAAAATGTCGCTGCTGTTACCGCACCATTTAATGTACCAACGACCGCAAGCCTTAATGCCATTATGGTAGACGGCACCGGTATGTGTGGGGGCTGTAGGGTAATGGTAGATGGAAAAAATAAATTTGCTTGTGTTGACGGCCCTGAATTTGATGCACATAAAGTTGATTTTCAAAATCTTGTTATGCGCCAACAAATGTACAGAAATCAGGAAGCAATTGAATACAGTTGCGGAGGTAATTGTAAATGCGTGGAGGAATGAGAAATACCATGCCGGAACAACCGGCTGAAATCCGCAATAAAAATTTTAAAGAAGTAGCACTAGGATACACAAAAGAAATGGCTATAGATGAGGCACAGCGCTGCCTCAACTGCCCTAAACCACGCTGCGTTACAGGTTGCCCTGTTAATGTTGAAATACCGAACTTTATTGCGGCAGTTGTTGCTGAAAATTTTGGTGAAGCCATCGGGATTTTAAAACGCAAGAACAGCCTGCCGGCAGTCTGTGGCCGCGTATGCCCTCAGGAGAACCAGTGTGAAAGCAGATGCGTACTTGGTACGAAGGGAGAACCGGTTGCCATTGGCCGTATAGAGCGTTTCGTCGCAGATTATGCTAGGGAACATGGGCTTGATACTGTAGCGTATGCAAAACCATCTGCTAAAGGTAAAAAAGTTGCCATTGTTGGTAGTGGTCCTTCTGGACTTACCTCTGCAGGAGATCTTGCCAAAATGGGATATAATGTTACCTTGTTTGAAGCACTGCATGCGCCAGGCGGCGTCTTAATGTATGGTATTCCGCAGTTCCGTCTGCCGAAAGAAATAGTGCAGCACGAAATCAGTGCTTTACGTAATCTAGGTGTAAAAATTATAGTTAATGCCGTTATCGGACGTACTTTTACCGTCAAGGAACTGATGGAGGAAGAGGGTTTTGATGCGGTTTATATCGGCACTGGCGCCGGACTGCCACATTTTATGAATATTGAAGGCGAAAATTTAAACGGTGTTTATTCGGCAAATGAATTCCTGACCCGCGTTAACCTTATGAAAGCCTATCAATTTCCTAACGTGGCCACTCCTGTTTACATAGGTAAAAGCACGGCTATAGTTGGTGCTGGCAATGTGGCAATGGATGCCGCGCGTACTGCAAAACGGCTTGGATCCGAGAAAGTATATATTGTGTACCGCCGCAGCGAAGAGGAGATGCCTGCCCGGAAAGAAGAAATAGTGCATGCGAGGGAAGAAGGCGTTATTCTTCGCCTTTTAAATAATCCCATCCGCATTTTGGATAACGGGAAAGGTTGGGTAGGCGGTCTGGAATGTGTTAAAATGGAACTTGGCGAGCCAGATGCCAGTGGACGCCGCAGACCAATGCCAATTAAAGACAGTGAATATATTTTGGATGTCGATATGGTTGTAATGGCTATCGGCCAAGGACCTAATCCTTTAATAAAACAAACTACACCCAATCTCGAAGTTAATAAGCACGGCAATATTATTGCCGGTGAGGAAAACTGTGCTACTTCAATCCCTGGTGTATTTGCCGGCGGAGATATCGTCACCGGGGCAGCCACGGTCATTTCCGCAATGGGAGCAGGAAAGAAGGCGGCCGTAGCTATTGATGCCTATCTTAGCAAATAACCGTATAGGATATAATATAGTAATTTCTATCATTTATGTTATAATTATAGACATATATATTTAGGAGGTATCTCAAAATGCAATTTCCTATAGTTTTAGGCGTTTCTGCACGCCATATTCATTTATGCCGTGAGCACATGGATATCTTATTTGGAAAGAATAGCGAGCTGCACGTAAAAAAGAAAATAGGCCAACCGGGACAGTTTTCCTCGGAAGAGCAGATAACCCTGATAACCGAGAAAAGTGAAATGAAACTACGTATTATAGGGCCGCTGCGTCCTGAAACACAAATTGAATTATCCCTTACAGATGCAAGAAAAATGGGGCTAGAACCGCCTATCCGTAACAGTGGAGATATTAAAGGTTCGTCTGGTGGGAAAATAATCGGACCAAAAGGAGAAGTTGAACTTAAAGAAGGGATAATTATCGCTGCCCGCCATGTACATCTTTATCCAGAAACTGCAGAGAAATATGGTTTAAAAGACGGCGACATCGTTGATTTGGTGATGGAAGGCGATCGTGCCCTGACACTGCATAACACATTAGTAAGGGCAGGGGTAAAGCATGCAGATGAAGTACATATTGATACCGATGAGGCTAATGCCTGCCATCTAGACAGCGGAGTAATGGTAATTGTAGTTAAAAAATAACTGTACTGATCTTTAGGAGAAGAAGCATGAAATTACTGGCATTTCTGGCTGCAGCCATCTTGCTGCTACCAGGTCCCGTATCCGCTTACACTGACAGGTATGCCGGCTACAGTATAAAAGAAGATAATTCAACAGTGGCAATAACCGCAAAAAATTTCCGCGGGTTCATTGACACGGAAAATAATTTTTATGCTGTAAGTTCTTATGATGCGAAAGAAGTAAAAGAATTTATTGGTGAAAATTTTTCCACAAAAACATTTGACCGTGAATATGAAAAACTCGCTCTGATGGAGCGGTCCGAAATAAGCTTAAAGACCGTGCCTTTGCCTTTATTTGATCTTAATTTGTATACAAACAGCCTAGATCTTATTGAAAAACCCTTTTATGAGCCTGATATGCGCATTGATAAACTCGGAAAATTCAAGACCGTAACGCTGTCTTATCCTTCTCAAAGCGATAGCAGCATCATAATGCATACTTCTTTCTTATCAGCCAACGATAAACTTTATATTATTTATTCTGTTGAAAGAAACAATCTAGAAGAAAAGCAACAGGAAAATACCTGGGAAAGGCAGAAAAATTTCGTAAATTCACTGAAGATTATACGGCCTAATACTGAAGCACCTTCTCTGACCTATTATAACCAAATGGCAAAAAAAACACTGGTATTTCCAGATGATTGGGCATATCTGGAAGTTAATTTTAACGGTACTGATGGCAGGGGAAACTTAATATTAGGTACTCCTCTGCACACGCTCACCGCACTTACTGAATCCTTCGGTGGAAATTATGTAATTTCTTCTATGTCCGTTGCGGAAACTGTTGCAGAAACTAATGAAGTTCTCGATAAGCTAGAACAGAAAATTATGGACAACACGGATGATATGGAAACTAAGGAAAAAATTATTGAAAATATGGATGCAATGCTTGTAATGTCATCATTTACAACTTCTCTTGCTGAAAATGACGGCCCGTTCGGTGATCTGTTCCACTACACTGCTACAAATAATACATAACTTGAAGGATTACTTAATGAATGCTTTAATCGCTTTGAAAATAC
>JAJQAO010000031.1 GCA_021203775.1 Phascolarctobacterium sp. | reverse complement strand
TTCCACAACACTGCTACAAATAAAACATACCTTGAAGGATTACTAAATGAATGCTTTAAACGCATTGAAAATACAAATGACGAGGATTACTTCCAACTTAAAGATTATACTTATAAAGTGGACATAACCAGTTGCAGTGCTAATCTTAATATTGATAGCAATGTAAAGTTTTTCGGAAGCTATGATTTCGCTTCGACTTTTAAGCTTATTCTTGACGCGAAGAACAAGGGGAATCTGTTCTGGCTGATGCGAAGGGCCGATAGTGAAAATATCTCATGGCTGACGAAACAGGTAGATACTTAAAGATAACTGTTAAAAGATATCAAATAAACTGTTTTTGAGATATTTTGTAAATTTCGTTATAAAAAAAGATACAAAAATAGAGGATTTATTAAAAAAATAAAATTTACTTTACAAAATACAACCTTTTTGCTAGACTCTCAATATAAGTAGCGAAGGCGCTCTGTCCTAAGGGATTTTGAGCGTCTTTTATTTTTACCGGGAGGAGATTAAATGGCAACTATTGATTTAAACAGTGATTTAGGAGAAAGTTTTGGCACTTATAAAATTGGTAATGACGCTGAAATTCTTTCCATTGTTACTTCGGCTAATATCGCCTGCGGTTTTCACGCCGGTGATCCTATGGTCATGCATAAAACTGTTAATGATGCTCTAGCCTGTGGTTGCGCTATAGGTGCTCACCCAGGCATGCCAGATCTGGTAGGTTTCGGCCGCCGAAAATTGGAAATATCACCTGATGAAGCCTATGCAATGGTAATCTACCAAGTAGGAGCACTGTCGGCCTTCATAAAAGCGGCAAAAGGTAAAATGCAGCATGTTAAACCGCACGGTGCTCTTTATAACATGGCCGCCAAAGATGCCCCACTTGCTGAAGCCATTGCGGCAGCCGTTTATGATATTGATCCAAAATTAATTTTATATGGACTTGCGGGAAGTGAGCTTATTAAGGCAGGCGAAGCTAAAGGTCTTAAAACTGCCAGTGAAGTTTTCGCAGACCGCAGTTATCAGAAAGACGGTTCCCTTACTCCAAGAAAACTTCCGGGAGCTATGATAACAGATGAGGAAAAATCGCTGCAGCAGGTACTGGGCATGGTGAAAGAGGGAATGGTAAAAACATTAGACGGAAAAATCATTCCCGTAAAGGCAGATACCATTTGTGTCCATGGTGATGGAGCAAAGGCATTGGCTTTCAGCCGAAAAATTAAGACTGCCCTTGAAGAATCTGGTATTTCTGTAAGCAGCTTTAAATAATCATTAATATTTTTATTTGTATTTGGAGGGGATTTGTTATGAACAACGAGAAAAAAGGGTTTGACTGGAGTCTATTGATGGGTGCAGCATTTTTAATGGCTACTTCCTCAATAGGGCCTGGCTTCTTGACCCAGACAACAGTATTTACAAAAACCTTGATGGCCAGCTTCGGCTTTGTAATCCTACTTTCAATTATTCTTGATATAGGTGCACAGCTTAATGTTTGGCGCATCATCGGCGTATCCGGCAAACGCGGCCAGGATATTGCCAATATGGTACTGCCAGGCTTAGGCTATTTTGTTGCCCTGCTTATAGTTATAGGCGGTCTGGTTTTCAATATCGGTAATGTTGCCGGTGCAGGATTAGGCTTTAATGTTATTTTCGGCATCAGTCCAATCGCAGGAGCCTGTATTAGCGCTTTAATAGCCATTTCAATCTTCCTTATTAAGGAAGCCGGTAAGGTAATGGACAAGTTCACGCAGGCAGCAGGCTTCGTAATGATAATTTTAACAGTTTATGTTGCTGTAAGTTCACAACCTCCGGTAGGAGAAGCCATTACCAAAACTTTTGTTCCAGATACCATAGATATGATGGCAATTATTACCTTGGTTGGTGGTACTGTCGGCGGCTATATCACTTTTTCCGGCGGCCATCGCCTAATTGATGCCGGCGTGTGCGGACAGGAAGCCCTGCCACAGATTACCCGCAGTTCAGTTACCGGTGTATGTGTTACCGGTATTATGCGTGTAGTACTTTTTCTAGCCACCCTTGGCGTTCTGGCAGCGGGAAATACCCTTGATATGGCAAACCCGCCGGCTTCTGTTTTTAAACTGGCCGCTGGAGATGTCGGTTATAAAATATTTGGCATAGTTATGTGGGCAGCTGCAATTTCTTCTGTAATAGGTGCAGCATATACCTCTGTTTCATTCCTCCGTTCTTTCAGTTCTTTCCTAGACAAAAACTACCGTATGGCCGTAATAGGATTTATAATATTTTCCGCTTTTGTTTTCGCAGTTGTCGGCCAGCCAGTGAAGATTCTAGTCTTGGCAGGAGCTTTAAACGGACTTATCTTACCAATCACTCTTGGAGTCATGCTCCTAGCCGCTTATAACAAAAAAATTATTGGCGACTACAAGCATCCAAAATGGATGACTGTTTTTGGCATCATCGTAGTTATTCTTACTGCTTATATGGGCCTTATGACCTTAACTACGCAACTGCCAAAACTGTTAGCCTGAAAAACCTAAAATAAACTGTCGTATGAAATAATGGAGTGTTTATTATGCCAGAAAAAGGCTATCAACTGCTGTCTGTAGGCGAGAACTGCATTTTTGTTAAATTCGGCCAGAACATCAGTCCTGCCATTCATATTAAAGTAAAAAAACTTGCTGATTATCTGGAAAGCCATCCTTTCCCTGGATATATCGAATTTGTCGCTACTTATACGGGGACTGCGGTTAATTTCAATCCTTGGCAGGTTAAGCGTTCCCTAGCAAAAAATGGGCAGACTGCCCACGCAGCTATATCTGAACTTCTGGAAGGCTATATTAAGGAATCAGCACTGCTTCCCGAGGGAGAGAAGAACATAGTTGAAGTTCCTGTCTGTTATGGTGGCGAGTACGGTCCCGACCTTGATATTGTAGCATCCCATAACAATCTGACGCCTGAAGAAGTGATCAAAATACACAGCAGCGGAGAGTATTTGTGCTACATGATTGGTTTCTGCCCAGGATTTCCGTATCTTGGCGGTATGGATGAAAGAATTGCAACGCCAAGAAAAGAAACTCCTAGACTTGCTATACCAGCACGCAGTATCGGCATCGCTGGTCACCAGACCGGAGGATATCCTATAAGCACCCCTGGCGGCTGGCAGATTATAGGCCGCTGTGCGCTGGAAATGTTCGATGCAAATGCCGAATCACCGACACTGCTGAAAGCTGGGGATATAGTTCATTTCCGCAGCATTAGTGAAAAAGAATATCTCGAGATCAGAGGTGGCGTGGAATGAGTTTTCGTGTTTTACGTGCAGGAATGCTAAGTACGCTGCAGGATCTGGGGCGTTACGGCTATCAGAAATTCGGTATAAATGTTGCAGGAGCAATGGATCAAGTTTCCTTGCGCTTAGCAAATATCCTCGTTGGTAACAGAGAAGGGGATGGGGCTCTGGAAATTACCCTTACCGGCCCAACACTGGAGTTTAATGCCGACGCCTTAATCGCACTTACTGGCGCAGATTTATCGCCTGTTATTGACGGAGTAAAAGTTAAAATGAACTGCCCAGTTGCTGTTAAGGCAGGCGCAGTACTTAAATTCGGCACCTGCCGTAAAGGTTGCCGCTGCTATCTTGCCACTGCAGGTGGATACGAAGTGCCTTATGTAATGCAAAGTAAGAGCACTTATCTGCGTGGCGGCTTTGGCGGCGTTCAGGGTCGTGCACTCAAGAAAGGAGACTTGATTGATTCTGGTGAACCTTCTGCTTTCGGTCAGCAAATGCTGAAAATGCTGCTTCAAAAGGGTGCAAAATCTTTCCGCGCTGCAGGATGGTTCATAGTCCCGCCGCATATGAGTCCGCGTAGTCTTACACAGTCAATAAGAATTACCCCTGGCCTTCAGGGGGATGCTTTTACAGATGAATCCATGCGGGATCTGGTCTCAAAACCTTTTAAAATAACCACCAGTGCTGATCGCTTAGGATACAGATTAGAGGGCCCTAAAATCACCTTAAAGGAACCTCTTGAAATGATCAGCGAAATTGCAACCTGCGGTACTGTTCAGGTCCCACCTGATGGTAATCCTATAATTTTAATGGCCGATCATCAGAGTGTCGCTGGGTATCCTAAAGTTGCACAAGTTGTTGCCGCTGATATCAGCAGAATTGCGCAATACAGGCCTGGCTTACAAATTCGTTTTGAATTCGTTACTATAGAAGAAGCGGAAAAATTCTATTTTGAACAGGAACGTTTTATTGAAAATATCAGGATCGCTGTTAAAAGCAAATTATGATCCTAGGAGGCGAAATATGTTATCACTGGAAGAAATAAAAGCCTTAATTGAAATGGTAGAGGAGTCCAACCTAGAAAAATTTGAATTAAAATCGCCTGACTGTAGTTTACTGTTAGAAAAGAGCAATCTTGCGCCAAAAACTGCAGCTACTTCTCCAAATACCACTGTAGTAATTTCATCTGACGCTGCTAAAGGCTCCGCTCCTTCAGTAGAAGAACTTATTGAGATTACTGCTCCTATCGTCGGTACTTTTTATCTGACACCAGAACCTGGCGCAGAGCCTTTCGTGCAGGTAGGTAGCAAAGTGTTCCCTGACAGTGTGGTTTGCATTTTAGAAGCCATGAAGTTATTTACCGAAATTGAAGCTGACTGCACTGGTGAAATTGCTGAAATACTAGTTAATAATGGTGATTTTGTTGAATTTGGACAGCCACTGTTTAAAATAAGAGCTTGTTAGGAGTATAAAATATGCTCAGAAAAATTTTAATCGCCAATCGCGGTGAAATAGCATGTCGTGTAATCAAAGCCTGCCGTGAATTGGGTATAGTATCCGTGGCCGTTTATTCTATAGCCGATAAGAATAGCCTTCACGTCCAGCTTGCAGATGAAACATATTGCATTGGCAGTGCCCAGGCAAAGAAATCCTACTTGGACATGCCAAGTATTATTGCAACTGCCAAATCTTGTGGAGCCGACGCCATTTATCCTGGATATGGCTTCTTAGCAGAAAATGCTGAATTTGCAGAAGCCTGCACAAATTCAGGTCTTATCTTTATTGGCCCTTCCGCGGAAGCCATTCGTAAAATGGGCGATAAAGCAGAAGCCCGGCAGACAATGCACAATGCTGGTGTACCTGTAGTTCCAGGAACGGAGAGTATAATTGATAACCTGAATGAAGCTAAAAAGATAGCAAAACAAATAGGTTATCCTATATTGATAAAAGCCTCCGCTGGAGGTGGTGGTAAAGGCATGCGTATAGTCAATGAAGAAAAAGAACTAGAAAAGGCTTTACGACAGGCTTCTCAAGAAGCGGAACGTTCTTTCGGTAACAGCGGCGTTTATATTGAAAAATATTTGACATCCGCACGTCATGTAGAAATACAAGTAATGGCAGATAATTTTGGGAACACTGTATATCTCGGAGAACGTGACTGTAGTACCCAGCGCCGACATCAAAAGCTTCTGGAAGAAGCACCTTCTACTATAGTGAGCGAAAAAATGCGGACGAAGATGGGACAAGCAGCCGTCAGGGCCGCTAAGGCGGCTTTTTACAGTGGTGCTGGAACAGTTGAATTCATTGTCGATCAGAATAAAAACTTTTATTTTATGGAAATGAATACACGAATTCAGGTTGAGCATCCTGTAACCGAAGCTATTACAGGCACTGATCTCGTTAAAACTCAGATTTTAATAGCATCAGGTGCAAAACTTCCTTGGAAACAAAAAGACATAAAGCTACGCGGATGGGCTATCGAATGCCGCATTAATGCCGAAGACTGCTATCATAATTTCATGCCGTGTCCTGGGCAACTCACCACTTATAAACCTCCACAACTTGAAAACGTACGCATTGACAGCGCTGTATACGAAGGCTATGCTATCACACCGTTTTATGATTCAATGATCGCGAAGGTAATCGCTTGGGCACCAGATAGAAAAAAAGCCATTTCACTAATGCTACAGGCACTACAGGATTTTAAAATTGAAGGAGTAAAAACTACAATTAGCCTGCATTATAAACTACTGACATCCCAAACTTTTCAAAAGGGAATGATTGATACAAATTATCTGGAAATGCATCTTGATGAAATATTAAAGCAATAGGTGTTTTTTATATTTATTTTAATAATGAAATAACAGAATGCCCCTTCGTTTAACTTAAATCAGTTTGGCGGGATGGGGTATTTCTTTTTTATAAATTTGGCAATAAAACTTATCAGACTTGATGAGAAGGCTGTTTTAGAAAGCTTAAATTTAACATAATATATATTATCGGACGTAAAATATCTGATTTGTTTTATTCTTCAC
>JAJQAO010000009.1 GCA_021203775.1 Phascolarctobacterium sp. | reverse complement strand
GTATAAGCAGGAATAATATCTTGATTTAGAGAATTATTAACAAGTTTATTTTGACAAGGGGGAAAAGTTATGAAAGATTATACCGGCGATAAAATTAGGAATGTGGCCATTGTAGGTCATGGCGGAGCCGGAACTACATCTGTTACTGAGGCCCTTCTTTATCGTTCGGGTGCGATTAACAGAATGTGTAAAGTAGAAGATGGAACTACTACTACCGATTATGAGCCGGAAGAAATAAAACGCCAGGTTTCAGTAAATGCGACTCTAGCTCCTGTTGAATGGCGTGATACTAAGATAAATTTCATTGATACGCCTGGTTTTGCTGATTTCGTAGCAGAGGTTAAAGGTGCTTTCCGTGCAGTGGACAGTGCTTTAATCGTTGTTTCCGCAACGGCAGGTGTACAGGTTGGTACTGAGCAGTGCTGGAAACTTGCCGAAGAGGCAAATCTTCCACGCATTATTTTTGTAAATAAAATGGATCGTGAAAATGCTGATTTTCTGACCATTCTTGAAAATCTCAGAGCTAAGTTCGGGAAACGTGTTCTGCCGCTGCAGTTGCCTCTCGGCAAGGAGGACAATTTTGCAGGGCTTATTGATCTTTTCAAGATGAAAGCCTATAGGGGCAATGGTAATGGCTCAGATGAAATAGATATTCCTGAAGAATATATGGAAACGGCTAAAGAAGCCCGCGAAAAAATGATTGAATCCGCAGTTGAGGCAGATGATGACTGTATGATGCGTTATCTGGAAGGCGAGGAGATTTCCGATGAAGAAATAATGCAGTGCCTTATTAAGGGGATTCGTCAGGCAATTATTTTTCCTATGATTTGCGGAAGCGCTTATAAAAATATCGGTCTTGGCCGGCTTATGAATGCCATCATTGATTATACCTATCCTGCTATTTTAAATGACTATGTTGTTATTGATAAGGCAACTGGAGAGAAAACCGTCCGTGATGCCAATGCACCGATGGCTGCTCTTGTATTTAAGACGACATCGGATCCCTTTGTCGGGCGTCTCAGTTTCTTCCGTGTATTTTCGGGAACAATTAAGAGTGACAGCGTAGTTTATAATTCTAGACGCGAAGAAGAGGAGCGTATTGGCAATCTTTTCTCAATGCGTGGCAAGACGCAGTTGCCCATGAAGGAAGTTGTGGCAGGTGATATTGGAGTTGTTGCCAAACTGCAGTATACTTCTACAGGTGATACTCTATGCGATAAGAATTCACAAGTAGAATTCCCGCCTATTGAATTCCCGCTACCCATGTATACCAGGGCTATTTTCTCCAAAAAGAAAGGTGATGAGGACAAGATTATGTCCTCTTTAAATCGCCTGATGGATGAAGATCCGACTATTATTGTAACTAAGAACCCTATAACGAAAGAAACATTAATCAGCGGTATGGGAGATCAGCATATTGAAATCATCATGGAGCGTATGAAACGTAAATTTGGCGTCGAGGCAGATCTCAGAGCGCCTGCCATTGAGTATCGTGAAACAATACGCGGAAGTGCCGAAGTTGAAGGTAAGCATAAAAAACAATCCGGAGGGCACGGGCAATACGGCCATGTAGTTATCAAAATGGAGCCACTGCCTCCGGGAGGCGGTTTTGAGTTCGTCGATAAAATTTTTGGTGGTGCTGTACCACGTCAATATATTCCAGCTGTAGAAAAAGGGATGAATGAAGCCTTAGAAAAAGGAATCCTAGCAGGATATAGAGTAGTGGATATGCGTATTACTCTCCTTGATGGCTCCTATCACACTGTTGATTCATCAGAAATGGCATTTAAAACCGCATCCAATATCGCTTTCAAGAAAGCAATGGAGCAGTCAAAACCAGTGCTTCTTGAACCAATATACAGCCTGAATGTTACCTGTGCAGATTCCATGATGGGTGACGTTATTGGTGATTTGAACTCTAAGCGTGGCCGTATTCTTGGAATGCAGTCCATTGAAGACGGAATGAGTATAGTTTCTGCACAGGTTCCTTATGCCGAGATAACAGAATATGCTGTTGACCTGCGTGCAATTACCCAGGGTCTCGGTACCTTTGAAATGAAGTTTGATCACTACGAGGACGTACCGGCTAAGATGGCTGAAAAAATAATTGCTGATCGAAAAAAGGAAGAGTAAGATAGTTTTGCAATGCAGTCTGCATCGGCAGGCTGCATTGTTAATTTAGCAGGAAAATAATGGTAGGGCGGAGGTTTCAGCAATGCAGATGTTAGATCAGATTTGTGTAAACACTTTAAGATTTCTGTCGGTTGATCAGGTAGAAAAAGCAAAATCCGGACATCCGGGATTTCCATTGGGAACAGCACCACTTATATATACCATTTGGGATCGTTTTATGCGGTATAATCCTGCTGATCCGGCATGGTTTAACAGGGACCGCTTTATTCTTTCACCGGGGCACGGCAGCGCATTACTTTACGCCATGCTGCATCTTGCAGGATACAATTTATCCATTGAAGAACTGAAAAATTTTCGTCAGTGGGGCAGTAAGACTCCAGGACATCCTGAATATGGACATACACCTGGCGTAGATGTTTCTACCGGGCCTTTAGGTCATGGCTTTGCCATGGGGGTGGGAATGGCCATTGCCGAAGTTATGTTGGCTGCCCGCTATAACAAGGCTGATTTTCCTGTTATTGACCATTATACATATGGCCTTACGTCCGATGGGGATCTTATGGAAGGCGTATCATCCGAGGCTGCATCTCTTGCGGGGACGTTAGGACTGGGAAAAATTATCTATCTTTATGATGATAATAAAATAACTATAGAAGGAAGTACCGATATTGCATTTTCTGAAGACGTTGAATCCCGCTTTAAAGCTTATGGTTGGCAAGTGCTGCGAGTAGAAAATTCTGAGGATATTGATGCTCTTGTGAACGCTGTAAAAGAAGGACAGAAAGACAATGAACATCCTACACTTATTATGGTTCGTACGCATATCGGTTTTGGCAGTCCGAAGCAGGACAGTCCTTCATGTCACGGTGAACCTCTTGGCACGGAGGCACTTGTTGCAACAAAGGAAAAAGCTGGTTGGCCCAACGAAATGTTTTATGTTCCTGATGAAGTAAAGGAGCATTTTGCGAAAAAAAAACCAGCCTGTAGTGCTGCAGAAAAAGAATGGGAAGATCTTATGGATGCCTACAAAAAGGTATATCCTGAGCTTGCAGCTGAGCTGGCCGACCGCTTAACAGGCAATGTATCCATTGATCTTGCGGCACTTGAAGATATTTTTAAAAATAAGGAAAAAGCGGCAACCCGCGAGGCTTCCGGCGATATTATCCAGAAACTTGCCGCAATACCTGCATTTACGGGTGGGAGCGCAGATTTAGGACCTTCCAATAAGACTATAATAAAGGACTGCGGATTCTTTTCAAAGACTGACCGCATTGGACGCAACATCCATTTTGGAGTCAGGGAACATGCAATGGGTGCTGCAGTTAATGGAATGGCCCTCCACGGAGGATTTATTCCTTTTGGCGCCACTTTCCTTGTTTTTGCCGATTTTCTTAGGCCTGCAGTACGTATGGCAGCGCTTATGGGACTGCAGTCTATTTTTGTACTTACGCATGACAGTATAGCAGTTGGGGAAGACGGACCTACCCATCAGCCTATTGAAACAGCCATGGCACTGCGTCTTATACCTAATGTCAGCGTATTTCGCCCGGCGGATGCTTTAGAAACGGCAACTGTATGGCGCCAAGCCTGCTTGACAAAAAAAACGTCATGTCTCCTGCTAAGCAGGCAGAAACTTCCAGTATTACATGATTTTACTGATGTTATCCATAAAAATGCGGCCAAAGGAGGATATGTGCTCAGTCCGGCTAAAGGAAATTCTAAAGCTGTGTTAATAGCTACGGGCAGTGAAGTTCATCTTGCCTTGGCAGCACAGAAGGTGCTCAAGGACGAAAATATTGATGTCAGCGTTGTTTCTATGCCATCCTGGGATGTATTTGAAAAACAGAGTGTGGAGTACAAAGAAAAAGTACTTCCTGAAAATGCTGTAAAAATTGCTGTTGAAGCAGGTGTACCTTGGGGATGGGATTACTATACTGGTAATAAAAACAACGTCATCGGAATTACTACATTCGGAGCTTCTGCTCCAGGAGATCTTCTGATGGAAAAATACGGATTTACTGTGGAAAATGTTGTTGCAAAAGTAAAGGAAGCATTGTAATATCACAGCAGGCAGGGCTTCCTGCCTGCTGTTTTTATAAGGAGTTGGAAATGAAAAATTTACTTACTATTGCTGGCAGTGATAGCAGCGGAGGCGCAGGTATCCAAGCTGATCTTAAAACTTTTGCCGCTCATGGGACTTTTGGCATGAGCGTCATTACAGCTGTTACGGCACAAAACACATGCGGAGTAACTAAAGTGCAGGATATTGATCCTGAAGTGGTTAAATATCAGATTGATGCAGTATTCAGTGACATTCAAGTGGATGCCGTAAAAATAGGAATGGTTTCTCAGGTGGAGATCATAAAAACCATTGCATCTTCGCTACGCAGTTATCATCCAAATATTATTGTCGTTGATCCGGTTATGATCTCAAAAAGCGGTTATCCGCTTTTAAATCCTGAAGCCTGCGGGGCGCTTATCAAAGAACTTTTGCCTCTTGCAACATTGCTAACGCCTAATCTTCCAGAGGCGGAAGCCATTACGAAACTTAAAATAAATGATAAAAATGCCATGCTTCCTGCGGCGGAAAAAATCGTCGCAATGGGAGCAAAGACGGTACTTATTAAAGGAGGACATCTAAGTGATACGGCCGATGATCTCCTTTTTGACGGTAAGGAGGCACGATGGTTCTCAGGAGATAGGATAGATACAAAGAATACACATGGGACTGGATGTACACTTTCCAGTTCCCTTGCGGCAAATCTCGCCAAGGGAATGGATCTTGTCTCTGCCGTGGAAGCATCGAAAAAATATGTAACGGCGGCCATAAAACATGGTCTCAACATAGGTCATGGTTGCGGACCTACACACCACTTTGTCGAACTTTACAGAAAGGCTGGTATGATTGGATAATGGATTTTAAAGCTGATTTTGGAAAGATTGTCGGCGCTTTGCGTGAAGAGGGCCCTGTTATCTGCCATTTCACGAATTATTTAATTGGAGAAAGCTGTGCGGATGCAACGTTGGCCGCAGGTGCATTCCCTGTATTTGGTGATATGTATGGTGATAAAAGAGAAATATCGGCTGATGCCTTGTTGTTTACGGTTAACATGATGACTCCGAAAAAAATAACTACTATGAGTAAAGCAGCAGAAAGTGCTAAAGACAAAGGAATTCCCGTTATTCTTGATCTTGGCGGAATAATGACATCATCTATCTGGTTCCGTTTTGCGAGGAAATTATTAGAGAAAGGCTATGTCAGTATTGCACGCGGAAGCCAGAATGAATGCGAGGCCCTTATTGAAAATAATACGGGAAAGGCACTGCAAATCGCAAAAGATGCCGCCACAGAATTCAAAAGTATTTTTATTGTTTCTGGCGGCACGAACACTATCAGTAATGGGAAACAGACAATAGTTCTAAATAACAATCAACCCATGCTTAATGACATTAATTGCGTGTCAGCGCTTATAAGCACATTGTGTGCCTGTTGTTCTGCAGTTACAAAGGATATGTTTTCTGCGGCAGTATTCGGGGTTGTAGTCATTGAGCAGGCGGCAGAACTTGCGGCTAGCCTTATCGAAAAAAAAGACGGTCCTGCCATGTTTAAAGTGCGTCTTTTTGATGGAATATATCACATTACTACTAAATGGGAAGTAATTAATTTTAATTCTACGAAGCAGAACTGATATGGAGAAAAAATGATTGATAAAAATTATAAGGCGGTCATCTTTGATCTTGATGGTACGCTTATAGATTCTCTTGCTGATCTTGCAGATAGCGCCAATTGCGTCCTGAAAGAATATGGGTTTCCAATACATGATTTGGAAAGCTATAAGTACAGAGTTGGTGACGGGATCAGAAAACTTATGGAACGTGCCCTGCCACCGGGAAATGATGCCATAATTGATGATGCTCTTGCAAAATATAGGGAAATTTATGCGGTAAATTCCTTAAATAAAACACGGCCTTATGACGGAATTTTAGGACTTCTTGAAATATTGAGGAGAAAAAAGATAAATATGGGAATATGCACGAATAAACCTGATGCTGAGGCAAAAAAGATTGCAGATGCCTTATTTTCAGGATACTTTTCTTCTATCATAGGTGATAGGCCCGATATGAAACGTAAACCTGATCCGCAGAAGATATCATTTATGGCAGAAGTCTGGGGGATTTCTCCAGATAAAATAGTATATCTTGGTGACTCTGGGGTGGACATGCAAACGGCTGTCAACGGCAAGATGCTTCCCGTTGGAGTCTTATGGGGATTCCGTTCTAAAGATGAACTTCTGGAAAACGGTGCAGAAATACTTATATCCCATCCTTTTGACCTGTTAAAGGAGGTTAATTTTGCTGGCTGATTTTATCCTATATTATATTTAGAAAAACTTGGAATTTAGGTAAGTTTTATGTTATAATAATCTGGTAATTATATGGGTGCTTTTAAAGCATAATTGGTTAGATTTTCACGGTCCCGCCGCTGTGCAAGCGCTTGCTTAAGTCAGCAGCCTCCCTATATGAACGGCTGGAATCCACGGGCGATGGAGTCGAGCGGGTCACATTATGTATTTATGGCCTCCGCTGGACTCTGGCGGAGGCCTTGCTTCGTTATTAGTAAAAATTTGCATTTGGTAGACTTAATTGTAAAGGAGTTAGTGCCGTGGAAGAATATCAATTTTCCCAAGGGAAAATACTAAGATGCGGATATACCACAGGAAGCTGTGCTGCCGCTGCAGCTAAAGCTGCAGCCGTTATGCTCTTTACCGGTGAGAGGGTTGATGCTGTGCGTATTGATACACCTAAGGGAGTAACCCTTAATTTAGAACCACTTGATGTGGAATTAAACATATCTTATGCCAGCTGTGCCATTAGAAAAGATTCTGGAGATGATCCTGATGATACCAATGGGGTGCTTGTCTATGCAAAAGTTGAAAAATGTGATAAAGGAATAAATATTATTGGCGGTCTCGGTGTGGGCCGCGTAACGAAACCTGGTCTTGCGTGTCCTGAAGGCGGCCCCGCCATTAATCCCGTCCCCCGCAAAATGATTACGGATGAAGTACAAAAAGTGATGACTGCAAATAATTATACTGGCGGGATAAAGATAACTATTTCCATACCAGAAGGAGTGGAGATTGCAAAAAAGACATTTAATCCCCGGCTGGGTATTGTGGATGGACTTTCTGTACTTGGTACTAGTGGTATTGTGGAGCCTATGAGCGAAAAAGCTCTAATTGAAACCATGTATGCGGAAATGAATACACAGAAAGCAAGAAACAATAAAAATCTTTTGGTATTTTTCGGGAACTACGGAGAAGATTTTTCTCGCGATGTTTTAAAACTTGACATGCGCAATTCCGTTATCTGCAGCAATTTTGTAGGGGAACTTCTCGATTATGCGGTATATTGTGGTTTTGAAACATTGCTTCTTATAGGACACAGCGGTAAGCTTGTAAAACTTGCCCAGGGGATTATGAATACCCATTCTAAATATGCTGATTGCCGTACGGAATTCTTTGCAATTCAGGCAATGTTTAATGGGGCTTCGGAAAAAATTGGTAGGGAAATATATGAGTGCCTTACAACAGATGAAGTCGTAAAAATATTGCAGAGAGAAGGACTCTTTGATGCCGTAATGCATGAAGTGGCGAAAAAGATAGATTTTTATATGCAGAACAGGGTACATAAAAAAATAAAAACTGCGGCTCTTATGTTTTCTAATGTTTATGGAATTTTGGGGAAAACAACGCTAGCAGATAAATTACTTGAAATACATATAAAAAAGGAGAACTGAGTAAATGAAGGGTAAGCTTTACAGCGTCGGCATAGGGCCTGGTGATCCAGAACTTCTTACGTTAAAGGCAGTACGCCTGCTGAGAGAATGTGATGTAATAGCACTGCCGAAAGGCGATACAGATGTCATGACCGCCAGCAGTATAGTAAGCCAAGTAATTGATCTTAGTAAAAAAGAACAGCTTATCATTTACATGCCCATGACCAAGGATAGTGCAATTATGAATAAGGCCCATCAGGAAGGGGCGGATGCTATTATAGAATGCCTTGATAAAGGCAAGAATGTTGTGTTTATCACTCTTGGTTGTCCTACGGTTTATTCAACCTGCATATATGTACACAAGCTTGTACTTAAGGCAGGATACGACGCCGAACTAGTCGCGGGAGTAACATCTGTCTGTGCTGTTGCCGCAAGGCTTAATACTTCTCTTTGTGAAAGAGAAGAGCCGCTTATAATACTTCCTGCCAGCTACAAAGAGACAGCAGATTTCCTTGATGGACCTGGGAATAAAGTTCTTATGAAGTCTGGAAGAGAAATCGCTCACGTATGTAAGGAACTTAAAGCACGAGGACTTACGAAAAATGCAGCTATGGTAGAACGTTGTGGTCTTCCGGGAGAAAAAGTTTGCCGAAACATTGATGAAATAGATAATTTTCAGAATAGCTATTTTTCTATTATCCTGATTAAAGAAAAGGAGTTTGAAAAATAATGATTTATTTTATTGGAGCAGGTCCTGGAGCAGTTGACCTTATTACTGTAAAAGGAAAAGAGCTTTTGGAAAAAGCGGATCTCATTATTTATGCAGGGTCTCTTGTCAATCCTGGACTTTTGCAATATGCAAAGCCAGACTGCGTTATAATGGACAGTGCAAAAATGACACTGGAGGAAGTAATTGCCGCCATGGTTCCAGCGGCTCAACAGGGGAAAATAGTTGTACGCCTGCACACTGGCGACCCTAGCCTTTATGGTGCATATCGCGAGCAGATGGATCTTCTGCGCAGCTATAATCTTGAATTTGATGTAGTGCCTGGCGTAAGTTCTTTCTGCGCAGCAGCAGCCTGTCTTAATGCAGAATATACGCTGCCTAATATAAGTCAATCCGTCATCATTACCCGCATGGAAGGCAGGACTCCTGTACCTTCAAAGCAGAAAATTGCAGACTATGCTGCTCATAATGCGACAATGGTAATTTTCCTCAGTTCAGGAATGCTTGATAAGCTGCAAAAAGAGCTTATTAAAGGCGGATACGATCCCAAAACGCCAGCAGCAATTGTCTATAAGGCCACCTGGCCTGACGAAAAAGTCATTCACTGTACTGTGGAGACACTTGCTGATAGCGCAGCTAAAAATAAAATAACAAAAACAGCTCTTATAACCGTTGGTAATTTTTTGGGTAATGAGTATGACAGGAGCGAGCTCTATAATCCTGCTTTTACTCATGGATATCGTGAAGCAGATCACAGTAAATTTAACATCAAACCAGAGGTAAAATAATGAAAGCAGCAGTATATTCTTTTTCCCGCAGGGGAGCATTCTTAAGTAAAAAAATACGTGATTTTCTAATCGGCACAGGTTATGAGGTAAGAATAGGTACTATGCCAAAGTATGCGGCAGAAGCAGGAATTCCTGCAATGTCTGATCATAATGCGTTCTGTGCGGAAGATTTTGTAAATTGTGATGCCATTGTCTTTGTAGGATCAGTTGGTATTGCTGTACGCACCATAGCTCCGTTTATTAAGAGCAAGCTTACGGATCCTGCCGTTATTTCCATGGATGAGTGTGGTACCTTTATTATTCCCATTCTTTCAGGACATATTGGCGGAGCAAATGACCTTGCACGTCATTTGGCAGAAGCTATTGGAGGACAAGCCTGTGTGACTACGGCTACAGATGTTAATGGGCTTTTTTCAGTTGATGAATGGGCGGCACGTAATAATATGGTTATCACATCATTAAAAGCCGCTAAAGATTTTGCAGCGGCACTGTTGGATGGGCACACGGTCGGATTTTTCAGTGAATTCCCTGTTAATGGATCTCTGCCGAATCATATAATTGAAGATATGGATTTTAAAGAGGGGATGGCAGTAACAATTGACAAAACTGCCAGGCCTTTTCCTAACACGCTGCTTTTACTTCCCAAAATAGTACATTTAGGCATCGGCTGCCGCAGGGATGTATCTTTAAGTGCACTTGAGGATCTGGTTTTGCCGGAGCTTGAAAAGCTTAAGATTGATATGAGATCTGTTGCCGGTATATCTTCAATAGATATAAAAAAAGACGAGCAGGGACTGCTGTCTTTTGCAAAAAAATATAACCTGCCGGTTACTTTTTACAGTGCTGATGAACTCAACAGCCTGGAGGGGGATTTCAGTGCTTCCGCTTTTGTGGAAAGTGTAACTGGTGTGGGCAATGTCTGCGAACGCAGTGCTGTTTTTTCCAGCAATAGGGGAAGGCTTATCCTGCCGAAAACTACTCTTATCGGCGCAACGCTGGCTATAGCTGTTGAAAATATAACGCTTTGTTTTGCAAAATCTGATTAAAAGGATGATTAAGTATGACAAAAATTTATGTTGTTGGTCTTGGTCCCGGAGGAGTGGATCAGATGACGAAAAAAGCATATGACATTTTAAATAAATGTGATGTCATTGCTGGTTATCAGGTTTACGTGAATTTAATAAAGGATGATTTCCCCGGGAAGGAGTTTCTTTCCACGGGAATGCGCAAGGAAGTTGATCGTTGCAAAATGGCTCTTGATGCAGCTGTAAGCGGAAAAACGGTAGCCGTAATTTCCAGTGGAGATGCCGGAGTGTACGGAATGGCGGGGGTTATGTGTCAAGTGGCTGCCGACTATTCTGATATTGAGATTGATGTTATCCCGGGAATTACAGCTGCCTGTTCAGGAGCTGCTGTTCTTGGGGCTCCGCTTATCAGTGATTTCTGCCTCATTTCCCTCAGTGATCTTTTGACTCCTTGGGAGAAAATTGAAAAAAGGCTTGACTATGCATCAAAGGCTGATTTCTGTATATGTCTCTACAATCCTTCCAGCGTGAAACGAAGCGACTATCTGCAGAAGGCCTGTGATATCATGCTGAAAAACCAAAATGGCAATATTCCTGCGGGTATTGTGCGTAACATCGGGCGTGATGGTGAGGCATTTGAAATAACCACGCTTCAGAAATTGCGCGATAAGCAGGTAGACATGTTTTCTACGGTTATCATTGGCAATACCCAGACTGAAGTTATTAATGGCCGCATGGTAACTCCCAGAGGTTACAGGTTGAGATGAAACGGGTAATTTGGATCATAGGCGGGACCAGCGAGGGGCGCAGTCTGATTAAAGATTTAGCTGGTCTTAATATAAGAATTCTTGTTTCTGTTGCCACGGAATACGGTGCAGGGATGATTCCTCCACAGAGTAATGTATATGTCAAGGTATCAAGAATGGGTCTTAATGAAATGTGTGGCTTTATTAAAGAACATTCTCCGGATTGTGTCATTGACGCCACACATCCTTATGCAACATTGGTTACGGAAACAGTAAAGGGTGCATGTGAAAAAGAAAATTGTCAGTACATGCGCCTGTTGCGTCCTGCTGGAGGTGCAGGTGATTATACAGAGGTAAACAATTGCGCAGAGGCGGTAGAGCTTTTAAATAATGTTGACGGAAACATATTTTTAACGACTGGCAGTAAGAACTTACCAGATTTTGCCCGTGTAAATAGATATGATGAACGCATAGCACTGAGAATTCTGCCCATGGAAAGCTCGCTGCATCTTGCGTTGCAGCTTGGCTATAATCCGTCAAATATTGTGTGTATGCAGGGACCTTTTTCCAAAGATCTTAATATAGCTATGTTTAAAAAATACAGGAGTCAGTTTATAGTAACAAAAAATTCCGGAACGACCGGCGGGTTTAAAGAGAAAGTTGATGCAGCCTTAAGCGTGGGAGCAAAGCTTATTGTCATCGGACGAAGTAACGAGGAACAGGGGAGCGGATATTTCGAAGTCTTACAGTATCTGCTTCAAAAATATAAACTTTAAGGGAGATAGAAAAATGCTTCGAGTTAATATTGTGGGTATCGGTCCTGGGAATCCAGAACTTCTGACAGAATCTGCACGCCAGGCTATAGAGGAAAGTAATATTTTGATTGGCGATAAAAGAATGTTGAAACTCTTTGCGGCAGAGAATAAAAGTGTTCACTGCACTATTAAATTTGCCGATATTATGGATATTATTGCTGCTGCAAATCCGAAAAAAGATAAGTTGGCAGTACTAGTATCAGGCGATATTGGCTTTTTCAGTTTGGCTAAAATTCTGACTAATAAGCTGACTGACTGTGAATGCGTGCATTATTGCGGTATAAGCAGTCTTGTGTATTTTGCCTCCATACTGAAGATGCCATGGGATGATGTGAAGCTTATGAGTATGCATGGAAGGAATCAGAACCTTGTTTCTGCTGTAGCACAGAACAGAAAAGTTTTTTGTCTTACTGGCGGAGATAATTCTCCACAGGCATTGTGCGCTAAACTATGCAGTTACAGTATGGAACATGTTAAGGTTTATGTAGGTGAAAATCTTTCCTATCCGGAGGAAAAAATAACCTTCGGAACTGCTGCTGAAATAAGTAAAGGGAATTATCCGTCACTTTCCGTAATGATGATTTTAAATGAGAGCGCTAATAATTTTGAACAGTCTGTACATGGGCTTGATGACGAAATGTTCGTACGGGGAAAAGCTCCCATGACAAAACAGGAAGTTCGCAGTGTGGCAATTTCAAAGCTTAAACCCAAAGTGGCCGATTGTATTTTTGATATTGGAGCCGGAACAGGATCATGTTCTGTGGAACTTGCGCTTATTGCAAAGCAAGGAAAGGTCCTGGCATTTGAAAAGAACGCTGAGGCTCTGCAGCTTTTAAAAGAAAATAAGGAACGCTTCGGATTAGGCAATCTTGAGATAGTTGCAGGAGATGCCCTGGAAAATATCAAGGACCAGTCAGCGCCTGACTGTGTTTTTATCGGCGGCAGCGGCGGTACCATCTGCAAAATGCTGGATATTATCTATGCTAAAAATCCCATTTGCCGCATAGTAATTACTGCAATTACGCTGGAAACGCTTGCAGAGGTAACTGCGTACTATAAAGACAATAGTTCGTATAATCTTGAAATCGTAAATATTTCTGCTGCCCGCAGCAGAAAACATGGCAGATATAATTTAATGACGGCACAAAACCCTGTATATATAATGACAGCGGTAAAAAAGGAAGATTAGAATGGCAAATTTGCAAATTCCGCGGTTCATGATTAGTGCACCTCAAAGCGGCAGCGGGAAAACAACTATTGTCTGTGCACTTTTAAAGGCCCTGATGGACAGGGGATTTAAGATTTCTGCTTTTAAATCAGGCCCCGACTATATTGATCCCATGTTCCATTCCCGAGTCATCGGCACTAAATCCCGAAATCTTGATATATTTATGTTGGGCAGAAAAACAGTACGTTATTTGGCTGCTAAAAATTCTTTCGGTTCAGACGTAGCTGTTTTTGAAGGAGCCATGGGATACTATGATGGAATAGGAGACAGCGTGGAAAGCAGCGCTTATGATTTGGCAAAGACATGTGATGTTCCCGTCGTTCTGGTCGTGAATGGCAAGGGTGCGGCTCTTTCTGTTGCAGCATTAATTAAGGGGTTTAAGGAATTTAAAACGGACAGTCGTATTGAAGGAGTTATTTTAAATAATATCAAGCCTTCAACATATCTTTTTTATAAAAAAGTTCTTGAAAAGGAAACAAAAGTAAAGATACTGGGATATTTCCCAGTTATGAACAACTGTAGTTTTGAAAGCCGGCATCTGGGCCTTGTAACTGCAGAGGAAATTAAAGATCTGCAGGAGATTGTAGACAGGCTTGCACGGCAGGCAGAACAGTCAATTGATTTTGATACTCTTCTTAAAATATGCAGGTCGGCCAATCCGTTGAGGTATAGTCCGCAGGACGTTCGTAAATTAGGAGATGTAAAAATTGCTATAGCGCAGGATAAAGCTTTCTGCTTTTACTATCAGGATGCTTTGGATCTGCTCAGGGAACTTGGGGCAGAACTTGTGCCTTTCAGCCCGTTGAAGGATAAGCATCTGCCGGAGTGCAGCGGAATAATTTTAGGCGGCGGATATCCTGAACTTTATGCCAGACAGCTGTCTGAAAACAGGACAATGCTTTCTGACGTCAGGAACGCTCTTAAAAATAATATGCCCTGTTTTGCTGAATGTGGCGGATTTATGTACCTGCTGGAAAAGCATGTTGATAATGATGCCAAATACAATTGGGTAGGCGCTATCAAAGGAGAGTCATTTATGACTAAAAGCCTTACGCGTTTCGGATATGTATATTTGCAGGCTGAACGGGACAACGTATTGTGCAGAGCTGGTGAGGGGATAAACGGGCATGAATTCCACTATTCTGACAGTACTGCCAACGGAAGCGGATTTATTGCCCGGAAGAAATCGGGAGGCAAATCATGGGCGTGTACAAATATAAGCCCTACGCTTTATGCAGGATATCCACATATTCATTTATGGGGAAATCCGGAGTTTGCTAAAAGCTTTGTTGCCAGCTGCTGTTCCTATGAGAAAAATGCTCACATAGATTAAGAGGAGATTTTATGATGACCTTAGCTGCTATTGTGGCAGGTTTTATTTTAGATCTTATTTTGGGGGATCCCAGATGGTTGCCGCATCCAATTTGCCTTATCGGCAATTTCATAAGTTTTCTGGAAAAAAGTTTCAGGAAAATCTTCGGCTTCAGTAATAATGGATTGCTTTTTGGCGGACTGTTGATGGTAATTATTGTGGTTACGGTATCATTTTTATTACCCTACGGTATTTTGCATACAGCGCGGCGTGTAAGTCCTGCCCTGGCTTTTTTTCTCGAAACACTTATGTGTTACCAGATTTTTGCCACTAAATCATTGCGGGATGAAAGTTTAAAAGTATATTATGCTTTAAAAAAAGATGATTTATCAGATGCAAGGAAAAAGCTGTCCTGGATTGTCGGACGCGATACGGAAAATCTTACACCTGAAGAAATAGGAAAAGCAGCAGTGGAAACTGTAGCGGAAAATACTGCTGATGGTATAATTGCCCCCATGTTTTATATGTTTTTTGGCGGTGCACCTCTTGCATTTTTATATAAGGGTATCAATACCATGGATTCCATGGTAGGATATAGAAATGAGAAGTATCTGTATTTTGGCCGCTGCGCAGCCAAACTGGATGATATTGCCAATTTGCTGCCTTCAAGAATTACTGCTGGTATCATGATTATAGCGGCCTATTTTCTGAATCTTGATGCAGTCAGGGCTTGGAAAACATTTTGCCGCGACCGTTATAACCATTTAAGCCCAAATTCTGCAATGACTGAATCGGTGGCTGCAGGAGCGCTAAATATCCAGCTTGGCGGCGGGCATTATTATTTCGGCCAATGGGTGCATAAAGACACTATTGGAGATAATCTCCGTCCTGTGCGTGCAGAAGACATTGTCGTGGCGGATAATTTACTTTATATGACAGCGGTAATTACTCTTTTGCTGTTTTCATTGATCTATCTGATTATAATATTGTTCATGTGATAATTCTTATTTGGAAGGTTGTTAAAAATGTACAAATACGTCCATGGCGGCGATATCTATAGCCATAAATTAACTTCCGGCGGTAAAGCATTTATTGATTTTTCTGCCAATATAAATCCTCTGGGGTTGCCGCTGGGAGTAAAGAATGCCGTAAAAAAAGCCATAAAGCAATGCACGAATTATCCCGATCCTTTTTGTCGGGAGTTGAGGGAAGCCTTGGCAAAATTCCTAAAGGTTGAAGAAGAACATCTTTTTTTAGGCAATGGTGCATCAGACGTCCTTTTCCGCCTGGTTTTGACTTTGAAACCACGTAGGGCACTGCTTTTAGCACCTACTTTTGCCGACTATGAAAGGGCGTTGAATACTGTTGACTGTAAAATTGGCTATTATAAGCTTTCAGCAGCTAACGGGTTTAAAGTAGAGGAAAATATTTTAAAACAGATTACTGCCAGAACAGATATGGTTGTCATCTGTAATCCCAATAATCCAACCGGACAGATTACAGATAAAAAAATACTGGAAGCAATTATTGAAAAATGTTCCAGTGTGAAGGCATATCTTTTGATTGACGAATGCTTTATGGATTTTGTTGATAAAAATAAAGAATATACTATGTGCGGGGAGCTGAAGAAATATTCGAACTTAATCATTCTGAAAGCTTTTACGAAAATTTTCGCTATGCCGGGATTACGCCTGGGATATTGCCTTTGCGCAGATAATAATCTGCAGAGGAAATTATACGAAAACGGGCAGGACTGGAGTGTTTCTGTTTTGGCACAGGAAGCTGGTAAGGCTGCCTTAAAGGAACCAGTGTATCTTCATGAATCTTCTTTCGTGGTTAAAGAAGAACGTAAGTATCTCATAAGCCAGCTTAAGCTGCTGGGAGCAGAAATTTATGGGTCCAAAGCGAATTATATTTTTTTCAGACTGGAACATCCGAAAAATCTTGTTGAACTACTGCAGGAGCAGGGATATCTCATCCGCAGCTGTGCAAACTATCGTAATCTCGGAAACGATTTTTATCGTATCGCAGTTAAGACAAGAGTGCTTAACCGCAGTCTTATTAAAGCTATGAAGGAAGCAAGAAAACATGCAATCTTTACTGGTACTTATTGATGGTCTGGGGGATGAGTCTGCCGCTATGCGGGATGGAAAAACACCTTTTGATCATGCCAGGCATCCTTATATGGATAAACTCAGCTTAAATGCAGTCAGTATCTGTGAAAATGATATTGTGCCTGAGAGCTGCAGCTGTATCCTGCGGCTTCTTGGCGTAAACAGGGAACAGATGCCGCAAAACAGGTCTTATCTGGAACTTCTGGCACATGGCAGGGATATATCAGAATATGAGATGGTGCTGCGCTGCAATCTGGTAGCCATAGACGGGGAGGGACATCTTGTAAGCTTTAATGGAGGAAACCTTTCTTCTAATGCCATGGCTTCTGTAGCAGAAATTTGCAACGGAGTTTTGAAGGATATCGAGTTTATCCATTTATCTGAATATCGTAATCTTCTTATCTTAAATAAAGAAAAAAGAATTTTAGAATGCAAGATTACACCTCCTCAAGAAAGTCTTGGCGAAAACATAGAGGAGCTTCTTGCTGAAATAATAAAGGAATCTCTGTCGTTAAAATATTTTCTAAAAGAAACAGAACAGCGTCTGAAAAGTTTTGGCCGTGACGGCATGAGCTACAGATTATATCCCTGGGGGCCAGCTGGAAGGGAAACACTTCCGGGGTTTTATACATTGCATAATCTGACAGGGGGAGTAGTAGGCAAGGCAGAAATAATGAGAGGCATAGCAAAGGGAATGGGAATGGAGCTCATCGTGCCGGAACATGCCACGGGAGATATTGATACAAATGTCTTAGAGAAAGCTGCAGCTACCGTAGATCTTTTGGAACGCAACGACTTTGTGATTACCCATTTTAACGGCGCTGATGAAGCGGCACACAGATATGACGCTGTTGGTAAAGCAGCATTTATCCAAAAAATAGATACGGATTTTATCCGTTATATTTATGAAAAAGTCCGCAAGCCATTAAAAATAGTGGTATGTGGAGATCACATTACCAGTTCCTCCAGTGGGAGGCACTGCAGAGGTAAAGGGCCGGTTGCGGCAGGATATTTAAACGGTAATAAAAAGGTAAACATCAGTAATTATCAGGATATATTGACTTTTTTAATGGGAAAGAGTGATTGATATGGCAAAAGCAATTATGATTCAGGGAACCATGTCAAATGCAGGAAAAAGTCTCGTGACGGCCGGATTATGCCGTGTATTTAATCAGGATGGCAAAAAGGTAGCACCCTTCAAATCCCAGAATATGGCTCTTAATTCTTTTATTACCAGGGAAGGAGCGGAAATGGGGAGGGCACAGGTCGTTCAGGCGGAAGCTGCCAATATAGAGCCTAGTGTCCTGATGAATCCCATCCTTTTAAAACCGACCAGTGACAGCGGATCTCAGGTAATCGTCAATGGTGAGGCCATCGGCACCATGACTGCTGCTGAATATTTTAAATTTAAAACTGCTCTCATTCCGGATATTATGGAAGCCTACAACAAGCTGGATGAAGAATTTGATATTATCGTTCTGGAAGGTGCCGGCAGTCCTGCAGAGATTAACTTAAAATCACAAGATATCGTGAATATGGGCATGGCAAAAATGGCTAAAGCCCCGGTGCTTCTTGTGGCTGATATTGACCGGGGAGGAGTATTTGCTTCAATATATGGCACGCTTATGCTGATGGATCCTGAAGAGAGGTCAATGGTAAAGGGTATTATCATTAATAAATTCCGTGGTGATATTGAAATATTGCGCCCCGGGCTGGAAATGATAGAAGAGAAGACAGGTGTGCCAGTGGTGGGAGTCTTGCCAATGCTAAATGTGGACATAGAAGATGAAGACAGTCTTTCAGACCGCTTAACAAGTCATACGGAAGTTAACCTTATCGACATTGTGGTCGTGCGCCTGCCGCGCATGTCAAATTATACGGACTTTAACGTTTTTGAGCTGATACCGGGTGTTTCCCTGAGGTATGTTACATCCGTCGTGGATCTTGGCAACCCTGATATGATTATTATCCCAGGTACAAAAAATACTATTGGCGATCTGAAGTGGATGAGGCAAAGCGGTCTGGAGGCCGAGATTTTGAAAAAGGCTGATAACGGAACAGTGGTTTTCGGCATTTGCGGCGGGTATCAGATCCTTGGCAAAAATATTTCCGATCCCCATGGCGTGGAGGAAGGCGGCGTTACTCAGGGAATGGGCCTTCTCGACGTTGAAACGGAATTCATTGAAAAAAAGCGTACAATACAGATGGAAGGTACCTTTGGCAGTATAAAAGGAATTTTTGCAGATTTGAGCAATAAGGCATTATTTGGTTATGAAATCCATTCCGGTGTGACTGCGTTTGCAGAAGAGAATTCTCTTACGAAAATCAGGCCCATCCATGAAGAAGGCGCGATTATGCCTGAAGGCTCGCAGAATATTACTGATAAAATGAATATTTATGGAACCTACATCCACGGAATATTTGATGGCGAGGGAATTGCCGCTCAGATTGTATCTGCTCTGCTGGCAAAAAAAGGCTTAAGCATGGATAACGTGAAGACTATAGATTTTGCCGAATACAAAAAACAGCAGTATGATATTCTTGCGGACAGCGTGCGTAAAAACATTGATATAAAGAAAATTTATGCAATTCTGGAGGCTGGTATATAAATGAGAGATGGAGGACTGATCCATATATATTGCGGTGACGGTAAAGGCAAGACAACCGCTGCAATGGGGCTGGCCTTAAGATGCAGTGGGCACGGCAATAAGGTTCTTATAGTACAGTTTTTGAAAAACAGGGATACGGGCGAACTGAAAAGTCTTACACTTCTGCCGGGAGTGGAGGTACTGCGCGGTAAAGAAACACCTAAATTCACGTTCCAGATGACAGCGGATGAAAAAAGACGGGTCCTTGAGGAGCATAAGGCATTATTTGAACAGATGCGGAAAAAGTGTTCTGCAGGTGAGATAGATCTTTTGATTCTTGACGAAATCATCGGCGCTTGCGATAAGGGGCTTTTTGAGGAAAAGGCACTTATAGATTTTTTGAAGAAGAAAACGCCTGGAATGGAAGTTGTACTTACGGGGCGAAATCCGTCACCTGAACTTCTTAAAATGGGCGACTATGTATCTGAAATATGTAAGAGATGCCATCCCTTTGACAAGGGGATTAAAGCAAGAGAAGGTATTGAAAGGTAGGCTGAATAATGAAGTTACAGAATGTATTGCCAAAAGATATTGAAAGACGAAGCATGGAGATAATAGGCGAGGAACTGGGAGAACTTAAAATTGATCCTGAAAAAATTGATATTGTAAAACGCGTCATACACACTTCCGCTGATTTTGATTATGCGAGAACAATGCATTTTTCGGACGGAGCAGTGGAAAAGGCTCTTGATGCCTTAAAAAAGGGTGCTACTATTGTAACTGATACGAATATGGCCTGTACCGGCATAAATAAAATGGGGATGGAAAAGCTGGGCGTCAAAGCAGTTTGTTTCATGAGCGATCCTGATGTTGCGGCAAGGGCCAAGGAAGCTGGAACTACCAGGGCTGCCGCATGCATGGAAAAGGCGTGTACTGTAGAGGGACCTGTGATTATAGCCATTGGGAATGCACCTACTGCTCTCGTACGCCTTGATGAGTTAGTGAGAGATAGGAAGATTAAACCGGAGCTTGTTATCGGTGTTCCGGTAGGGTTTGTCAATGTCGTGGAGTCCAAGGAAATTATTATGAAGACTGGAGTGCCTTATATAGTGGCCAGTGGGCGTAAGGGTGGAAGCAATGTAGCAGCAGCTATCTGTAATGCCCTTATTTACAAGCTTACCCGTAAATAACAGTTGACAAAGTAATTAATGGAAAGTATAATTATTACCGTTAGTAAACCGTGTGTTACTGACATAATTCCCCGATAGTTCAGCCGGTAGAACACCTGACTGTTAATCAGGGCGTCGTAGGTTCGAGTCCTACTCGGGGAGCCAGATGATCAGCTCCGTATAGTGATACGGAGCTTTTTTATTGTTACATTATATACAATAATATGTGTGTGAGGAAAATATGACACAAAAAGTGTTTTAATTGTTGCATCTGGATAAAATAGTGTTATAATTTTTCCATAAGTAAATAAAAGTGGATGAAGTATATAGGAGAAGGTCTGACCTACCGAAGGAGTAACACTCTCAGGTGTTTTATTAAGAAACGTGTACTGTATATGGACACAACTCTGGAGAGTCCCTTAAATGGGCGCCGAAGGTGTAAGGGGCATTTTGCTCTAATCTCTCAGGCTCGTGGACAGAGTATTATTAAACAAGGGTAATCATATTTTGTTTAATATATGCTAAACACCAGAGTTAAAGCAGCTTCTGGTGTTTTTTTATTTACTTCAAGTCAAATCTAGGAGGGTCGGGAAATGAAACTTAAAAAATTGTTATGCTCCCTTGTAGCTGCAGGTTTAGCAATGTCACTGGTTGCAGGCTGCGGCGGAGAGAAGAAGCAGGAAGTTGTAAAAATAGGCTTTCTTGCTCCTTTAACAGGCGGTAATGCCGCACTTGGTATAGGTCTTAAAAATTCCGCACAGCTGGCTGTTGATACGGCTAATGCTTCCGGTAAATATCCCTACAAATTCGAACTGGTTGCTGCAGATGACGGCGGAGATCCTTCAACAGCAGTAGCGGCAGCTAATAAACTTATTGCGGATAAAAGTATTGTTGCTGTGGCAGGTCATTTTAACAGTGGCTGTGCTTTGGCAACTGTTCCGGTATTCCATAAAAACGGCTGCGCTTTAGTAGTAGCTTCTGCTATTCATCCTGATATTACGGAAAAAGGATATAAGGAAATAACTCGTGTCATGACTCATTCCAATGTTCAGAATGAGTATGCAGGCGAACGCGCTGCTAAGGAGTGGGGAGTTAAAACGCTTTGTCTCATAAATGATAGGACTGACTATGGCAAAACTAATGCAGAGCAATTTGCAGAGGCCGCTGTAAAAAACGGAGCCACTGTTCTGTCTGAGGACGGTATAGCAATAGGTCAACAGGATTTCTCGGCTGTTCTTACTAATATTAAAGCCAAAAACCCTGATGCAATTTATTTTGGCGGTGTGGCAACAGAAGCGGCTTTAATCCGTCGTCAGATGAAGGATTTACAGATGGACTGCCTGATGTTTTCCGATTCTGGTATTATTTCAGATACCTTCAACAAAATTGCTGGTCCTGCAGCTGATGGCGTTATTGCTTTCAACATTGGGAAACCTTTGGCAGAACTGCCCGGAGGTAAAAAATTTATGGAAGATTACGCAAAGGCTAAATTTGCGGAGCCTTATGAAAATTATGGCCATTTCGGCTATGACGCCGTAGGCGTTATAATGGATGCCGTAAATAGGGCAAAATCCACTGACCGTGCCAAGGTTATTGATGCTTTGAGGGCTACTAAGGGATATCAGGGAGTGATTGGCGAAACGACTTTTGATGAAAAAGGACAGACTCAGAACAAGCTTATTACTGCCTTTATTTCGGAAGATGGTAAATGGCTATCTTATGAGAAGGCAGATCTGCAGATAGTGGATAAGAAAATAGTAAAAAAATAGAAATATTTCAAAAATAAATTTATTCATTAGGAGTAGGAGTGCAAATAAATGACAGGTGCGGTACTTACGCAGCAATTTTTCAACGCCTTGAGCCTTGGCGTTATGTATGCTCTGATTGCTGTAGGATTCACACTGTTTTTTGGTGTAATTGAGGTAGTTAATTTTGCCCACGGTGAAGTGTTCATGCTGGGAGCATTTGCAGCTATGATCGCAAGCGGCGTTTTCGTCTCTTGCGGTCTTACTCAAGGATCTTTGCTGTTTATCTTGTTGATTTTGGCAGTGGTCATTATAATTGGCGCATTATTCGGAGCAGTACTGGAAAAGTATATAGTCAGCCCTATGCGTGATGCTCCTGATATTATGACTCTTCTGATTACTCTTGGTGCATCAATCGTGGTCAGGGAAGCTGTAATGCTTTTTGTTCCTGACGGAAGGAATCCTCAGACATTTCCGGTTTTGGTGGAAATGGATACTATTCACTTTGGCGGGGCTCTGGTAAAACCAGAGACCCTGCTTTGTATTGTGCTGTCGATTATTATGATCGCAGGAATGCACCGTTTTATCCAAAATACCACATATGGCCGTTATATCCGTGCTACGGCTCAGGATAGAGGGGCAGCCATGATGATGGGTATTGACGTAAAGAAAATATTTATTTTTACGTTAATTATTGGATCCATACTGGGTTCTGTTGCAGGACTCATGAATGGCATGACATATAACATTATCAAATTCAATATGGGATTTGCGGCAAGTATTAAGGGATTTGCAGCTGCAGTAGTAGGCGGACTGGGCAATATTTACGGTGCCATAATCGGTGGTCTGCTACTAGGATTTATGGAGATATTCACTGTAAGCTTCATTACAGACGGATCAAGCTATCAGGATATGATCAGCTTCATTATTGTAATTATTTGTCTTGTATTTCGTCCGGCAGGCCTGTTTGGCGAAAAAGCATATGAAAAAGTATAGGAGCATGGGATATGTCACAAATTTTTCTTTCGGAAATAATTTTATATGTTTTGTTCCTGGCTTTTATAATAATTGAAGAGCCGCCGCTAGTAGCTGCCTATATAATAGCAGTTGCGGCTGCAATATTTTATTTGAGGCGCAAAAAGAAAGACAAGCTTGCAGAGTTAGAAAGACTTTATGCAGATAATCTTCCGAAAGCCGGACTTTTTATGGCTGTTCTGGCTTTGGCATTTCCATTTTTAATCGGCGGTGATGCCTACTGGATGCAGGTCATCAATTTTGCTATGATGAATGCCATGATGGCACTTGGCCTGAATCTTATGACCGGGCGTGCAGGACTTATATGTCTGGGATATGCAGCCTTTGAGGCTATTGGAGCCTATACGGTCGGTATCTTGACATTAAAAATGGGGATAAGTTTCTGGGTGGCATTTCCTTTGGGCGGGCTATTTGCATTTTTTGTCGGTATTCTTCTGGGGCTGCCGGCACTGCGCGTAAAAGGGCATTACCTTGCTTTAGTTACAATTGCTTTCGGCCTTATCGTTCAGGAAATTGCCCTGAATGCTGAAAGTGTTACAGGAGGCACGAATGGACTCATAGACATCCCTTCACCGGTACTTTTTTCGCATGATTTTGCCACAAGTCTGGATTTTGGGTTTATATCCATGAATTATCTGGCGAATTTTTATTATCTGATTCTTGCAGTACTTATTATTTCCGTAATGGCAATTTATTGTCTCAGTAATTCATTCTTCGGACTTTCCTTAAATGCCATGCGCGATGACCAGCTGGCTGCCCAGTGCTACGGAATGAATCTGACACGCTATAAGCTTTATGCTTTTGCCATTGGTGCCATCTTCGGCGGTCTGGCTGGAGGAATATATGCAGGAATGATTAACTTCATTGCGCCTGAAAATTTTGGTTATGGTTTGTCAATTATTATTATCAGTATGATAATTTTAGGCGGTCTTGATTCTATTCCAGGAGCAATAGCAGGGGCACTATTTTTAACGGTTTTTCCGGAAAAGTTCAGGGCATTTGAAGATTATCGTATATTCTTTTATGGATTGATTATTGTATTTTGCCTGCTCTTTATGCGAGATGGTGTTTTACCGTTCAAATACCGTATTTTTAAGGCGAAGGAGGCCGAGAAGGTATGAGTATTATTGAGGTAAAGGATCTTACCATAAAATTTGGCGGTGTTACCGCAGTAGATAACGTCAGTTTTGCCCTAAATCAGGGAGAAGTTTTTGGTATTATCGGTCCTAACGGGAGTGGGAAGACAACCTTATTCAATTTACTATCTGGAATCTATAAGCCTACCTGCGGAGAAATTCTTCTCGACGGTGAAAATATTCAGGGGCTGCGTCCAGATTTGGTTTTCAGAAAAGGGATTTCCCGTACTTTCCAGAATGGACGTTTGTTCTGGAATTTAAGTGTTCTCGAAAACGTCATGATGGGACTTAAAGACGTGCGTGAGGCACCGATTTTCGGTGGACTTTTTTCTTCCAGAAAAAATAAAGAAAAAAACGCTGGGGTTATACAAAAAGCTCTAGATATTATGCGGATTTTCGAAGATCTCTTGATAAGCCAGGCTGACAAATTTGCCAAAGACCTTCCTTATGCTGACAGGCGGCGGCTTGAAATCTGCAGGGCTATTGCAGCAGAGCCTCGGGTTATTCTTCTCGATGAACCTTCTGCTGGTATGGACAGTATGGAAACGATAAAATTAATGAATGATTTGCTGAAAGTAAAAAATGCTTTGCCGCAACTTACTGTTATTGTTGTTGAGCATGATATGGCCTTTATTAAAGGTCTTGTAGATAAAGTTATGGTCTTGAATTATGGAAAAAATATTGCCTTTGGCACATTTGATGAAGTAGCGTCAAATCAGCAGGTTATTGATGCATATCTTGGGCAGGAGGGTGAAAATGCTTAAACTGCAGCATGTCGATACTTTTTATGGAAATGTACCTGTCCTGAAAGATGTAAATATTGAGGTTCCTAAGGGAAGCATTACCTGTCTGCTCGGTAGTAACGGCGCCGGTAAGAGTACTACATTAAATACTATTTTGGGATTCGTAACTCCTACGGCTGGGGAGGTAATATATAAGGGTGAAGTTATAAATGGCCTTGCTACGGAGAAGATTGTCAGTGGGGGTATTACTATTGTTCCCGAAGGGCGACGGGTATTTCCTAAAATGACTGTGGAAGAAAATCTTCTGGTAGGGGCCTGCACTTTAAAAAATAAGGATAATATCAAGAGGAATATTGAGCGGGCCTATACCATGTTTCCGCGTCTGGGGGAACGCCGTAATCAGAATGCCGGAACGATGAGCGGCGGCGAGCAGCAGATGCTTGCCATAACAAGGGCCCTTATGAGTGATCCGGAGATCCTGCTCTTAGATGAACCATCTTTAGGTCTTGCTCCATTAGTAGTAAATGATATTTTTGAAACTATAAAGAAAATTAATAAAGATGGGGTAACGATCCTTCTTATTGAACAAAATGGATTTAAGGCTCTTGCTATGGCAGATAGAGCATATCTGCTCCAGAAAGGGCAGATTATAGCTTCTTGCACTGAAAACGCACCAGAAGCCAAGGAAGCTCTTACGGCAATTTATTTAGGAAGGGAATCAGGAAAGGAAAAATAAAAATGCCGGATTTTGATAAAGATGAAGCTTTAGCATTACTGAAGCTGCTTGTGAGTACAAATACGGTCAATCCGCCTGGCAATGAGAAAATTCTGGCTGAAAAAATGGCGGAAGCTTTTGTCAGAGAAGGAATAGATGTTAGAGTGGATGATGTTGGGCCTGACAGAGCCAATCTTATAGCTCATCTTCCTGGAGAAAAACACAGTCCTGTATTTCTTATTACTGGACATATAGATACGGTGCCGGTAGGAGGCATTCAATGGCAACATGATCCTTTCAGATGTGATACAGACGGAGATTTTGTTTATGGGCGCGGTGTTGCTGACATGAAGGGTTCTGTTGCAGCACTCATGTATGCCATGTTTTTGCTGAAACGCAATGGAACCATTCCAAAGCAGGATGTCGTATTTTGCGCCACATGTGGGGAAGAACGTGGTTGTGTTGGTGCTAAGGCTTTTGTTGATAAAGGCGGCATGAGGGAAATAGGGGCCGTATTAGTGGGAGAACCCAGCAATGCCGACATGTTGGTTGCCCATAAAGGGGCAATCTGGGTAAGAGTAAAGTTTCAAGGCAAGACGGCCCATGGATCCATGCCTCATCTTGGTATTAACGCTGTAAACATGGCAGTTAAATTTGTAATGGCGTTAAACGCACAAACTTTTGACTGTAAACCAGATAAATGGTTGGGAATGCCGACATTTACCGTAAATACTTTAAATGGCGGTGTGGCCACTAATGTGATACCAGATTTTGCGGAATGTACTATTGATATCCGTACCATTCCTGGGCAAACGAAAGCAGATGTGGAATCCTTCATTAAAAAAGCATTAAAGACTGTCAAAACAGAGGATAATGATTTCGATGCCATGTATGAATTCTTTCTTGACGCTCCGCCAGTGGCCTGCCCAGAAGGAGATGGAATTCTAGATGCTCTAGATCGGGCTGCCGGGAAACATTTATTAAGACGCGGTGTTAATTACTATACCGATGCTTCGGAACTTATTGGCGGCGCTAATCTTCCAGTGGTTATTTATGGGCCTGGTGATGACAAGCAGGCACATCAGCCCGATGAATATCTTTCTTTAACGCGATTTTTTGATGCCATTACCGTTTACTACAATTTGATGAGCGAATATCGAATCTGACAAAATGCCGC
>JAJQAO010000023.1 GCA_021203775.1 Phascolarctobacterium sp. | reverse complement strand
CTAGGCACCATGCTGGTAATGAAAAATGGTAGATGCGATGAAAATATTTCGGAGAAATAAAATTATATGTATTAAAAATAAAAATGCCTATTTATATTAAATGGGCATTTCGTTTTATAATCAGGAGTAATGAGAGGAAAAGAAAAAGGTTTAAATGTAATACTGCCGTTTGGGGCACTGTGACTGTAATTATTTGTGCCCACAAAATTCAATTTTCAAGGGAGAAAAAATGCTTAAAGTCTATAAATTTACAGATTCAAAACTAAAAGAAATTTGGGATGAAATGTACCAAAGTAATGAATATTTATATCCATATTCATCCTGGCAGTTTAATGGCATAATCCTACGGAATCTGAGTATTAAACCAAGGGCATTTTCGATGAAAAAGCTGTTCTACGTCTATTCAAATGAGAACGGTCCGCGCATAATTATGCCTCTTGTCATAAAGGGAGGTAAGATTTCTCTACTTGGGGAATCTGTTGTGACTAACGTGGGAGCACTGGATTTTATTTATATGACTAATGTAAAAAATGAAGATTTTTATATGGCACTTAAAGAGCTAATGCAGTTATATCCAGGCTATACTGTGGAACTGCATAGGGTAAATGAACGTTCCAGATTGTGCGGGTTTTTCCTGGAGGCCAGGAATTTATTTAAAGATGATTTTAATATGGATGCATCTGTTGATAGGGAATGCGTGAAAATACTTCTCCCGGCTACATACGAAGAATATTTCCGCGCTCTTGGCAGGAATTCCAAATCCAATCTTAAGAAAATTTACAACAGGATGAGTAAAAATGAAATACCTTTTGAACTTAAAGTTTTTAAAGGTCCTCTGAATGATAAAAAAGTGCTTTCGGATCTTAATGATATTTACTGTAAACGGGCTGCAGAGCGGGAGCACCGCCAAGCAAACTTTTTCTATAAGATAAAAAAGCGTTATTTTAAAGCAATAACCTGGGCGACGCAGGAGATGGAAGAACACTATACATTTTGTTTATATATAAAGAATACTCCGGCAGCATTCATGAGCGGATTTAAGACTAATTTTAATGAAATAATTTTCCCGCATGTAGCTACAGACAGCGATTTTGCTGCATATTCTTCAGGGAAACTGATGATCAGTGAGAGCGTTAAATGGTGCCAGCAGCATCCTGATGAAAAAATCGCAGCTTTGGATTTGTCAAGGGGGCTAGAGAGATATAAACTTGAAATGGGGGGGACAGTACATAATAGTTACGGACTTTACCTGAAAAGCAAATAAAAACGGGATGGAACTGCTGTTCCATCCCGTTTTTATTTTATGGCAATTATTTCAGATTTTTAATATAGTTTGCAGAAAATATGACAGCCCTGGCGGCAAACGCAGTGCAGATGAGATGAGCACTGTTAGTTTCAAAGCTGACACGGCGTACCTCATTGCACATTATGGAGCCGTATTCCTTTTCAAATGCTTTCGCAAAATCAAGGGTAATGGCATTTAGTTTATCCCTGTCCCAGCCTTTATCGGTACCGTAGATGCCAAGGAACATTACCGTTCCTTTATAAAGGCCGCATTGGTAGCGTTTGAATCGGTTTTCCATGATGCCGTTTATGGCCTGGTAAACCTGTTCATGAACGGGGACATTGAAGAAATCGCTCAAGCAATGCATCATGGTAAGACCGCAGTTGAGCAGCTTTTTCACGAAATAATAATTTGCCGCTTTTTTAAGGGAGACTTTTTCTTCGTCAGTCAAGGTCATTTCCAAAGCCAATTCTGTTCACTCCATTTCTATGGTTTCGCCTGGTTTTACAATGAGAACTTTGCTGTCTGTGGTTTTTTCCACATTGGTTTTATAGGCATTTACGTCCTGGGTTATAGGCGGCCAGGTGTTATAGTGTATGGGAATTACGTATTTGGCGTTAAGAAATTTAGCTGCGACAGCAGCATCCTGGGGATCCATGGTAAAATTACCGCCAATGGGTAAAATGGCGTAGGTAAATTTGTCCAGTGTCTGTAAGAGCTGCATATCACTGTACAGAGCGGTATCACCTGCAAAATAGAAGGTGGTGCCGTAAAAGTCTATTACAAAACCGCAGGCATGGCCTCCTGCAACGCCGCTGCCGTGGAATGCCATGGCAATACGGACTTTGCCGAAGGGGAAACGGAAAGTGCCGCCAAGGTGCATGCCGTGGTTTTTACAGCCGGCATTTTCCGCAAGCCCGCAGACTTCAGCTGTTGAGATAACGGTAGCATCACAGTTTTTGGCAATTTCAAAAGCACTGCCCAAGTGATCAAAATGGGCGTGGGAAATAAAAACATAGTCCACATTAAAATCTTTTGCTGTCAGCCCTTCAGGATTGCCATCCAAAAACGGGTCAAAAATTATTGTGGAACCATTTTTTTCTACCGTAAAGCAGGCATGATTAATAAAATGGAATTTAGCGCTCATTAAATCAACTCCTCAAAAGATTTGTTAAATATATTATACAGGATTTTGCCCATAATGGAAATTTGCATATTAAAATTTCCAGCAGCTAATATAAATTGTGATATTTCTATGAAACAGCGGGAAAAATTTTGCACATTAGAGCAAAATAAGGTAAAATTTAGGCATAATGGGAGTTTGTGTTTAATTTTATTGCAATAAAGGAGATTAACACATGCTGTTTAAAAAAATTCTCGCAGTCCTGGTTTTAACAGGATGTTTATTCCTTAATACGGCAAATGCTTCTCCAAGCCCTGGCGATGTTTCAAATACGCCTAAACCAAATACAGCAGTGCATGTAGGGTCAGAGCCTGTTCCCGCCGTACGCAGAAATCCGGCGCAGCAGGCACAGCAGAAGATAAAAGCGCAGCCTGCGCAACAGGCTAAGCCACAGGCACCAGCACAACCTGCCAAAGCACCGACGCCAGCACAGTCTGCCCAGGCAGTCAAGCCACAGGCACCAGCACAGCCTGCCAAAGCACCGACGCCGGCACAGCCTGCTCAAGCGGCCAAACCACAGGCATCAGCACAGATCACTAAACCGCAGCCCGTACAGCCTCCTGCACCTGCAAAAGCTGCACCATCACTGCCGAAACAGGTACAAAGCGGCGAGACGAATGCGGGGACAGTGAAGGAACCGCCTAAGGTTCAGCAGCCTGAAAAGGCACTTGACAAAGGGCGTGTTGCCGAGCCTCATAAAAAGACTCCTGGAACGAATGTTCCTGCAGAGCCTGATACATCGTTAAAAGATATAGTACTGGGCGATAAGGATATTCACCTTGAAAATCCTGAAGCCAAAGTCATCGAAGTTGATAAAAAAGGCAGACCAGTAAAAAGTAAGGATACTAAGGGCAAAAAAGGTAAAAAAGGTAAAAAGGGCGGCCGCAAAAAGCCCCGTGGACCAGTGTATTATGGCGGTATCAGGCTGCCTGACGAATACTGGAACATAAGCATCTTCGGTCCTCCCGTTGCCACTAAAGATCAGGCTGCAACCCTCATTTTGCAGAATAATCCAACCGCACAGCTGGCATGTACCGTGCCGGCGTTGGTGGATATCTACTGGGAAGAAGCAGCCAGCGAAGGAGTGCGCCCGGACCTTGCCCTGTGCCAGGCCATAATTGAAACTGGATTTTTCAAATATGGCGGGGATGTACGGCATAACCAGAATAATTTCTGCGGCCTCGGCGTTACAGGCGGCGGTAAAAAAGGAGCGTCCTTTAAAAGTCCGAAGATTGGCGTGCGTGCACATATCCAGCATCTTCTTGCATATACCTTAAAACGCCTGCCCTCAAAGCCGATAGTTGACCCGCGTTATAAGGTTGCCCATAACATCCGTCTGGAGCGCGGCATAGTGGATACATGGTATGGCTTGAACGGGAACTGGGCTACAGGGTCTCAGTACTGCGAAAAAATAATGGCCATCTATCAGAGAATGCTTTCAACGAAGCCCGATGCCAAACTTATAGCTGATGCAATGAAAGGAAAACCCCTGAAAGGAAAGAAGAAAAAGGGCAGGAGATAGAGCTATGCATATCGTGCTTGTAGAACCTGAGATTCCCGGGAATACCGGCAACATTGCCCGCTTATGCGCTGCCACTGGCTGTCATCTGCATCTTGTAAGACCGCTGGGATTTTCCGTGGACGATAAATATTTAAAGCGTGCCGGACTGGACTACTGGCATCTGGTCGACATCAGCTATTATGACAGCATATATGAGGTCTTGGGAAAATATACGGAAAACAGCAAATTTCTGCTTACGACCAAGGCACACAAGGCATATACAGATGTTAAATACGATGAGGACAGTCTTTTAATTTTCGGCAAGGAAACGGCCGGACTGCCCCAGAAGCTCAGGGATGAATACAAGGAAGGATGCGTGCGCATCCCGATGATTGATGAGGCAAGATCACTGAACCTTTCCAATGCCGTGGCCATAGTTGCCTATGAGGCGCTGCGCCAGCAGGGAAATTTTGCGGGACTTACTGTTTAATGGAGAGCAAATATGATTATCATTAAAAAATTTGACTTTGATGCCGCACACTACCTGCCAAGTTATAACGGCAAATGCGAACAGCTCCATGGGCATACCTATAAGCTGCTTGTCAGGGTGGAAGGGACTCCTGATGAAGAAGGCATGGTCATAGATTTTATAAAACTGAAGGAAATTGTAAAAGAAAAGGTTCTGGTTCATCTGGATCATTCCTGTCTGAATGATATCATTCCGGTGCCGTCTGCAGAAAACATTTGTGTCTGGATCTGGAGCCAGCTGAAGCCGGCATTACAGACGGCTCGTTACCGCCTTTATGAAATAGAGGTCTGGGAAACAGCAACCAGCGGCTGTGTGTACAGAGGTGAGTGACAAGTGAAGGACGTGCAGAACGAAAAGGATCTGCGGCGTGTGCCTTTAAAACATGTGGGCATAAAGGACCTGCGCTGGCCCATAAGGCTCCGCGATAAGGAGAAAGGTACGCAGCATACAATAGCGAAGGTGACGGCTGCCGTTGATTTGCCGCACGATATGCGCGGCACTCATATGAGCCGTTTTGTGGAATGCCTGAGCACCCTGGGACCAGTGGGCCTGCAGGAAATGGAGAGCATTCTGGATACCTTAAAAAACCGCCTGCAGGCTGAAAAAGCTTTCCTGCAGCTGGATTTTCCCTATTTCTTTGAAAAGAAAGCTCCCGTTACAGAGTTTGCCGCACCCATGGATATAGACTGTGTTTTCAAGGCGGAAAAGGGTGATGTTTTCAAACTGAACATCTGTGCCGTAATTCCAGTGCAGACTTTATGTCCATGTTCAAAGGAAATTAGTGATTCCGGTGCCCATAACCAAAGGGCATATGCCAAAATAGAAATAGAAGCCACGGAGATGGTCTGGCTTGAGGATTTGGCTTCCATCGCGGATGCGTGTGCCAGCGCATCAGTTTACGGGCTTTTGAAAAGATCAGATGAAAAATTCGTGACGGAAAAAGCCTATAATACACCGCGGTTTGTTGAAGACGTAGTGAGGGAAATTGCCCTGCGCCTTGAGAACGACAGAAGGATTACCTGGTACAGGGCGGAAGTGGAAAGCATTGAGAGCATCCACAACCATAATGCTTTTGCCGTTGTAGAAAAGGGATGGAAATGACATGCTGATAAGGATCGGGCGGGAAATGCTGAATGATACCATTGCTGGAATCGGTGCGCATGAAAAGAGTATTCCGGTTTTCAGAAATAAAAGCGCCATAGAGCCTTTAAAGCTGTTTAAGGTGAGGACTCCTGCGGCAAATATTATAAAGCAGGAAATGCTCGCTGCAGGCGGAGATGCCGTTCTTCCTGCAGGCAGCGTTGCCTGTACGGAGAAATATGTTGATATCCTGCTCCTTGGCAGCAGGAAGCATTATAACGTCCTCTTAAAGAAGCTGGGGCAGATGCCTTTTTTCGGCATGGATAAGATAAAAGAAGAACTGGATGATATCCTGAAGCTGCAAATTCCCGTGACGACGTTAAGGGACGGGCGAAAGCTTACCTACGAAAAAATGAGGATCATGGGTATCTTAAATGTTACCCCCGATTCTTTTTATGCAGGCTCAAGAATAGAAACGGTTAATGACGCAGTATGCGTTGCAGGACAGATGCTTGCAGACGGCGCGGATATTCTTGATATCGGCGGTGAATCAACAAGGCCGGGCAGTATAAGAATAACTGCCGAAGACGAGGAAAAACGTGTACTTCCTGCCATAAGCGCCATAAAGAATGCCTATCCAGGGGCTGTGCTTTCCATAGACACGTTTAGGGCATCGACGGCAAAAGCAGCACTTGCTGCAGGTGCTGATATCATAAATGACATAACGGCCATGGAAGGGGATACTGCAATGGCAGGCCTTGTGGCAGAAAGCGGCGCGCCTGTTGTTTTAATGCATATGCGGGAAACACCTGAAACCATGCAGCAAAACTGCAGCTATAAAGATGTGGTGGAAGAAGTGGCTCTTTATCTTGCAGAAAAGGCGCAACTGCTGCGGAATATGGGTGTCGGGAAAGATAAGATAATTCTGGATCCCGGCATAGGCTTTGCCAAAACCGCAGAGCAGAATCTGCTTCTTATGCGGGATCTTAGGG